>NZ_MJAT01000037.1 GCF_001742305.1 Desulfuribacillus stibiiarsenatis
ATAGCTGGGTAGCCAAGTTTGGAAGGGATAAGCGCTGAAAGCATCTAAGCGCAAAGCCCCCCTCAAGATAAGATTTCCCATAGCATAAGCTAGTAAGACCCCTTGGAGATGACGAGGTAGATAGGTCTGGAGTGTAAGCATAGTGATATGTTAAGCGGACAGATACTAATCGGTCGAGGGCTTAACCAAAAGGGTTAACCCAAAAACGCACACACAAAAAGAACAAAGCAAAGTTTCGATGTCGATAGTTGGTTTTAACGTGTAGTTGAATGTCTGGTGGCGATAGCGGAGGGGACACACCCGTTCCCATACCGAACACGATCGTTAAGCCCTCCAGCGCCAATGGTACTTAGGACGTAGGTCCTTGGGAGAGTAGGACGTTGCCAGGCATACAATATTACAGTGACACTGTGCTTATAGTGTAGAGTCACTGCAATGACGCGGGGTGGAGCAGTTGGTAGCTCGTCGGGCTCATAACCCGAAGGTCACAGGTTCGAGTCCTGTCCCCGCAACCATAAAGGCCCGTTGGTCAAGCGGTTAAGACACCGCCCTTTCACGGCGGTAACAGGGGTTCGATTCCCCTACGGGTCACCAAATGATAGAGGTTAGACTAATAGTCTAGCCTCTATAAAAATAATAGAGTAGATTATAATAGTTTAATAGATTCATTCTACTAATTAGCTATAAATTACTTTATATTTAATGGGTCTATAGCTCAGCTGGTTAGAGCGCACGCCTGATAAGCGTGAGGTCGGTGGTTCAAGTCCACTTAGTCCCACCAAAAAAACTTGCTCATAAGAGGCAAGTTTTTTTTATTAGTGTAATCTACAAATAAAATAAAATAAAATAAAAATACATACTTACTAGATATACTGTTAACAAATTATTGGAAATGAAACATTATACATGTGTTTTACGTATACTATAATGATGTCAACCGATGACTAGTAGAGTATCAAGTATAATATAAGGAGATTTTATAAAATGGAGCTAATAGGTATTTCTTTAGTAGGCGCGCTATTTATATTTATGATTGTTATTGGACTATTTATCTTAAATATTGCGACTAGTATATGGGCTTATAGAGATGCGAAAAGAAAAGGGAAGAGTAATGAATACTCGTTAATTGTTTTAGTAGCTACAATAGTTTTTCCGATTATTGGATTGATTATTTATTTTATAATTCGGAACGACTAGAGTAAATTCTCGTAACCAATACCTAATCCAGGTATTGGTTTTTTCTATATTGTCTATACTAAGCAAAAGGTAATAACTATTGGATAACTATTGGATGTATATGATTACATGTCAAAGTCATACTACTATTTTGTATTTGATAAAATTTGATTGTGCTTCAAAATTAGAAAAAGGATGTGATCTATTAATGTTCAACACACTTAATAAACGTCAACAATTGATTAGGATATTACAGCTTTGTATTATATTACTTGTTTTTACTACATTAATAGGCTGTGGTATTTTTAAAAGAGATGCCCAACAACCTCCAGCGAACGATGAAGCGGTGGAACCAACAGTGGTATTTGATCCAGGGTCTTTTGAAGATCCTACGGTATGTAAAACATGTCATGGTGACATATATAAAGCTTGGGAAGGTTCTATGCACGCTTATGCTTGGACAAGTAATTTTTATCAGCATGACTATCAGCAAGGAAACTCAGAGACAAATGGTGGTACTGAATTCTTCTGCGGGGCTTGTCATGCGCCAATAGCTGCTAGAACAGGACTATTACCGCCAGCCGATGCAAGTAAATTTGATGAAGTTTCACACAAGGGTGTTTCTTGTGATTTTTGCCATACCATTTCAGATGTTTTAGCTACCCATAATATGAACAGTGTATCAGAGCCAGGCAATACGAAGTTAGGCCCTAATGGTGATGGACAATCTGGTTATCATCAAATTCAAGGTTCGCAGTTATATCGCTCGGCAGAGTTTTGTGGTGCTTGTCATAATGTGGATCATCCAACAACAAATGTCGGCGTAATAACGACTTTTGATGAATGGCAGGCTAGTAGCTATGCTGCAGACGGTATTGTTTGTCAGGATTGTCATATGACACCAACTCCTGGTGTAGCCAAAAATCCTGGAAAAGCTGCTATAATGGGGCCAAATCGGGAACATGTAGCTACCCACTATTTCGAAGGTGGCAGTACATACTCGTTCATGCAACAAGGGAGCGACCAGCATGCGCAAATGGCAAGTGAACGGTTAAAAGCTGCAGCTACCGTGGATTTAGACGCTACTAGAAATGATAAAGGTATTGAACTTACTGTAAACGTTACGAATGTTGGTGCGGGACACAATATTCCTACTGGAGTCTCTTACATTCGGAAAATGTGGTTGGAGGTTACACTCTCAGATAATAAAGGCCAGATTGTGTATCGCTCAGGACATCCCGATGATAATAACTTTATTGATCCTGATGCTGTCTTCTATCGTAAAGTCTTTAAAGATGCCAGTGGTAATTTAACAAGTAAAAGCTGGTTAGCAGAAGGTATTGGTTACAATCGTACGATTCCTCCTAAGGGGACAGATTCGGAAGTATATCAAATCCCAGTAGAAGGAAATAACTTCAATGCACAGGTTCGTTTAATGTATCGTTCATTCTCTCAAGACAATATGGTACGAGTTATGGGAGAAGATGCACCGCATATAGATAGTATAGAAATGGCAAAAGCAAATATTACAATCCAATAGTAACAAATGAAAACATATGCTAATAAAAATACAGCCAACGTTGGGTTTGGCTGTATTTTTATTGTATTGTTTAGTTTAGTGGCATTTACAGTTAAGGTAATTATGGGGAATTTATCTTCTGAGTTGTCCATCGACACTAATGATTGCTTCATGATACGGAATATTCTTACCTGATTGCTGTAACGCTTGTTGTACTGCACCTACGATACCACCACAGCACGGGACTTCCATTCGTACGACGGTGACACTTTGGATGGAGCCGGTAGAGAACATATGGGTGAACTTTTCTGTGTAAAACTGATTGTCATCTAGTTTAGGACAGCCAATCATAGTGACTTTGTCTTTCATAAAGTCTTTATGGAAATCGCCGTAAGCAAAAGCTACACAGTCAGCTGCTACTAGTAGATGTGCATTGACTAAATAATCCGCAGCAGGATTGATTAACTTAATTTGAATCGGCCACTGACGTAATTCAGATGGTCTTTGTTTTGTATCTGTTGCATGAGTAGCACTATTGTCACTCGTAGTATTAGCCAGCTTTTTCGCTTGCATTCCCGGACAACCGCCAAAGCTAGGAGCAGCAGGTTGTGCATGAGAAGTGCTTTGTGCCTGATGTTTGTTATGATTCTCTAGCATAGCTTCAGGAATTTCTCTCCCTAGAGAAGTTAATAATTCGACAACAGCTGATTCATCATAATCAACTGCTTCTCTTTCGATAATTTCAATTGCGTTCGTAGGACAGGCTGGTAAACAATCTCCTAAGCCATCACAATAGCGGTCATGTAATAATTTAGCTTTCCCGTTGACCATTTGAATGGCACCTTCATGACAAGCCTGTACACATAATTCACAACCATTGCATAAGTCTTCATGTATATGAACGATTTTTCTTAACATTATTGAATCAACCTTCCTTTTCTTTATTCTATGTAACTTATTATACATAAGGACGACTGAAAGCCATATGAGTTATATCACAATTATATGTATTTCTTTACATAGGAAAGTCCTTTTAGATATGATTACTAAAAGGACCTTTAATTAAGTTTTTATGAGTCTTAGTAACGATATACAGGACAAACGTTACATGTTTCCCATTGGATTACTCCACATGCAAGTCTTTTTCCAGCATCGCCTGCAGGTTGAGAGCGATAGTCATCAGGGTTTTGATGGATAATTACGGCTTTACCGATTGCTTCGGATACTTCGAACTTATTGCTAAAAAAACTCATGCGGGAATATCCGTTGTTTGAAAACAACACGGGGAAGTCGCCAGCATGATTGCCATGAGGTTGGTTCCTTGGATTCCAGTGTCCTCCTGCTGCTTGAAATGGATCTGCTGGATTGCCTATCTCGCAAGTTCCATGATCGTGTATATGAAATCCGTGTGGTCCGATGGGGTCTTGGTCGTTTGTAGCTGGTTGAAACGGTGGTAAACCTTGCACTTCTACTGTGATTTCTGTACCGCCAGGAACACTGTCAAAATAGACAATTCCTTGGATATTAGGTGCTAAGGGCCCCCCTTTAATATAGGCTACTGCTCTTTGTTGGTTGTAAATATAGGAATACATGGTGTGAATAACCTCCAAGTAATTTTTTATCTCAGCGGCGTTTACTAATATTCCAGTAAAAACTCCATCTGAACTAAGTTTTCTTTATGGTGCATTATATTATATGTTAAAGTTAAAATTAGGTAAGTGAAAAGATAATATTTTTGGAGCTGATTCGATGAAAATCATAGGTTTAGGGGATTCCATTACGGGTGGTTATCCGTATTCACAAAATGACTCTTGGTTTAATCTTGTTTGTGAAAAACTTAATGTGGAGTTTGTTAACATGGGAGTGAATGGGGACTTAACGAGTGGTATGTTAAAACGACTACCTGATGCTCTTCTGAATAACCCTGATATGGTGATTATTCTTGGAAGTACAAATGATGCATTTCATCATATTCCATTGGAAGAGGTAATAGAAACATTCAAAAGAATGGTAGATATGCTTAAAACTGCGGATCCTAATTTAGTAGTGATTTTGGGGATTCCCATACCAATTGATAATTACGAAGAAGAACAAATTCTTGATTTATATCGCCAATGGATTCAAACTTATGCAGCGAAGCAAGAGATTCCAACTATTGATTTCTACTCCGCTATTACAAGTCCTAACACTCATAGAATTTGTGAAGAGTATGACGAAGATGGCTGTCATCCAAACCTATTTGGTCATAAAAAGATGGCGGAGGTTGCAGAGGTAGTTCTGCTAAAATTCTGCAAATCCATATAGTACAATTGACATGATAAAGAAAACTTAGTTCAGATGGAGATTTAACTCCACCTGAACTTTAGTTGGCACTTATTTCGAAGCTTGGCGGCACTTATCTCCCACTTATAGAAGTGGGAGTATTAGTAAACGCCGCTGAGATAAATAGGGAGTGGTTAGAATCAGAATCTCTTATAAACTGACGCTGCTCTTTCTAATATTCGTAATCTTAATTCAATCGGCTCATTTCTTCTTTTTATATTCTGGTCTTTATAATCAGAGAATTGAGGAAGAGGTACAAGTTGCTTTTGATAGGGCAAAGAATTATCGCGATATGTTAGAAGATTCTTATAATCAGGAAACAATTGACTTTATCATGAGGCTAGAAAAGCATCCTAGCAACATACTGATTCTTATGGATGACAATCATAAGCTAATTCATTCTTCCAATGAATTACTGTTCGAACACCTTGAAATTGCAAATGAGATGATGATTGAGAGGAATTGTCCTGACAACTATCAAGATGAGATACTATTGAGGGAACCTTATTTTGTCTTTTTGTCTCCCTTGATCAGTAACAATAGCTTTCAAGGATGTATTATTATGATTACAGATATGGAACACATACACCTTGTAGCCGATAAATTTAAGACATATTTTATGATGGTTGCAGTTGTCACAGCGTTCTTGTTCCTAATAACGATTTATGTATTATCGCAATTCATATCGCTTCCCTTAACAAGGATGAATGAAGCTGCAAAACAATTACGATTAGGAAACTATCAAGTGAAACTAAATATGCATCGGGATGATGAGTTGGGTGAACTGGCCTCTTCTATTCAATCTCTTTCTAATAATCTTGAGAAAGTACAACGCGAAAGATCAGAGTTTTTAGCAAGCATTTCCCATGAACTACGAACACCGCTTACATATTTAAGAGGGTATGCGGATGTTGCTCAGAGAAAGATTAGTGAGGAAGAAAGAGAGAAATACTTAAAGATTATCCACGAAGAATCTAAGCGACTTACGACGTTAGTGGAGAATTTGTTTGATTTAGCGCAGGCTGACCGACATCAACTTACAATTCAAAAAGAATGTGTGAATATCGGATCATTATCCGCAAATATTCTGCAGAAATTTGAGTTAGTTGCTCGTGAAAGAGGCATTATGATAGAATTCCAATCTGCAGATGATGTATTTGTGAACGTAGATCCATTGCGATTTGGCCAAGTCATCATGAATGTAGTAGATAACGCTATTAAATATTCACCCAATCAATCAAAAATTATATTCTCAATAAAACAAGTCAATACAAAAGTGATAATTAGCGTGCAAGACTTTGGCCAAGGGATACCTGATGATCAAATTACAAATGTATTTGAACGTTTCTATCGAGTGGATCTATCGCGGGCTCGAGAAACTGGAGGAACAGGGCTAGGTTTAGCTATTACTAAAGAAATCGTAGATCTTCATCACGCCACTATTAACATTTCTAGTACCCTTGGGATTGGAACAACAGTTACCATAGAATTGGAGAGTGAAATCCATGAAAAGAGTTCTAATCGTTGATGACGAAGAGCGCATGCAAGAATTACTAAAGCTATATTTAACCCCCCATCGTTATGTCTGTGATTCTGCATCGACTGCTGGCGATGCCCTTGAATTGTTAAAACGCAGTGCTTATGATTTAGCATTATTAGATGTGATGATGCCAGGTATTAGCGGGTGGGAATTGTGTCAGGTGATTAGAGAGCAATATAAGATTCCTGTCATCATGATAACTGCTAGAAGTGCGAAAGAGGATATTGTAAAGGGATTCAAGCTAGGTAGTGACGATTATATTATTAAGCCATTCGATGAAGATGTTCTGATCGCTAGAATAGATGCGGTGTTACGTCGTTCAATTCCCCAGACTACGGCAACAACTACTAATGAATCATTTGTCATCGATGAAGAATCGCATGAAATTACGTATAAAGGCATTTCGATTCCACTTACTGCGAAGGAGTTCAATCTGATACATTTGTTAGCGAAACATCCTAAACGGGTATATAAAAGAGAACAATTGATGGACATAATATGGGGGTATGACACCGATACGGAAGATCGTACGATTGATTCCCATATAAGGAATATTCGAGAAAAATTTCGAAAAGCGGGCTTTCCTATAGACGAATATCTAAAAACAATATGGGGCATAGGTTATCGCTGGGAGAAGGAGGTTGCGAAATGATGGGATATGGACATATGGGCGGCGTCTATGGCTTCCCTTGGATGATGGTAGGAATGATGATATTTTGGGCATTGCTAATTCTAGCTGGTATCTTTATGCTGAAAAGCTTTATTTCAGGTAAACATAGCTCCCTAGCTTCACCAGATTCTTTGGAAATTTTAAAAATTCGTTTAGTAAAAGGAGAAATTAACGAAGAAGAATATTTAAAACTTAAAGAACTGATCACAAAATAATAACAATTTATCCATAGATTCTGCAAATTTGTTGGTTAAGCTATAATTGTAGGAAAGTATAAAGAAAAATACAAAGGAGGTGTCTTAATGAAAAAGTCGTTAATTGTTTTCGCAGCACTTGCAGTCATTATTGCTTTTGCTGTTCCTGGAGTTTTTGCAGCAACTACTCCACAACAACAAGAGATTGATGCGATTCAAAAGCAAATGATTGAGCTTCGCAAACAACTGGTAGATCAGTATGTTGCCGCAGGGCAAATCACTAAGGAGCAAGCGGATTTAATGAAACAACGCTTAGATGCAGCGCCACAAACTTCTGGTGAGCTTCAGCGTGGTTTTGGTCGTGGTATGGGTAGAGGTGGCTGCGGGCAAGCTGGTCCTGGTGTAGCAGGTGGATGCGGTGGACCTGGAAGTTGCGGTGTTCAAACAGAAGTAGCTCCATCGAACACGAATTTGTAGGATACAAAAAATTCCTATAGAATCTAATTTTTAAAACTAAATACTAATAATTTCTAAAAAGACAGATCTCACAAAAGATTTGTCTTTTTTTTTCAAAAAAAATTCAAAATCGTATTGACAGTATAGGCAAGATGATTTATATTTAAATCAAACAGCACCAATTAAGTGTACTTTCAAGATTTATTCATAATACTTAAGAGATTGCGACAATTTGCAAAGAAATATCTAGCATTAAACAATTAATAACCTATTGATTTTATTGATTTTATTGGTTTAATAGGATTAGTAAAGTATATTTAAAATGATTGACAATGATTAGTCGTTGTCATATATTTAAGGCGTAAACATCACTGCTTTGGTATACTTTCAAAATAAATTCATAATTAACACTGAAAAATGAATAATAATAAATAGAATCAATCATGTTTAATAGTGCAAAACGTAGAGTATAGATATTGAGTATAGATAGATTCAGGATTCAGAGAAAGAAGGAGGAGCACTGTCGTGATATTAAATCAAGCTACTGATTATGGATTTCGCATCGTATTATTCTTATCAAGACAGGGTATCGGGGTTCGAACAGAAGCGCAACAAATTAGTGAACATGAGAATATACCAGAAAGATTTTTGTTCAAAATCATGAGGAAACTAACGAAGACGGGAATTGTAAAATCTTATAGAGGAGCGAATGGTGGTTTTACAGTAGGTCGCGCTCCAGAAGATATTACGTTATTGAATATAGTAGAAGCAATTGAAGGTCCTATTTGTGTCAATGTTTGCTTTAAAGGGGCAAATCATTGCAACAAGAGCTTTACTAAGCATTGTGTAGTGCATCAAGAGTTAGCAAAGTTAAGGCAGGATATTACTGCCCGACTTAGCAATATAGATTTCAAATCTCTTCTTGAGAAAGAAAATACTTTGAAAGAAGGTGATCAAGTCTTTTGTTGTAACAGTGTGAGTTAAAGTTTTTATTTAAAAATTTAGGAGGTGTTTTTTCGTGTTAGATGTATTATTACTATCTAGACTGCAATTTACATTCACTGCAATCGTTCACTACTTTTTTATACCACTAACTTTAGGTTTAGCTGTTTTAATCGCTTATATGGAATACAAGTATTGGAGAACTAATAGCCCTTTATATGATAAAATGTCCCGCTTCTGGACAAAATTGTTCCTAGTAAACTTTGCAATAGGTGTTGCGACAGGTATTACAATGGAATTCCAATTTGGAACAAACTGGGCAGCATATTCACGTTATGTAGGTGATATTTTCGGTGCGCCACTTGCTGCTGAAGGAGTATTTGCTTTCTTCTTAGAATCTACTTTTATAGGGTTACTTGTATTTGGTAGAGATAAGATTTCAAGAGGCATGAGATTTTTTGCAGCACTAATGGTAGCATTCGGAACGAACCTTTCGGCGTTCTGGATTCTAGCTGCGAACTCTTGGCAACAAACTCCTGCAGGATACAAAATTAATGAAGAGTTGAATCGTGCAGAAATGACAAGCTTTTTTGATGCAGTATTTAACCCATCTACATTAGTTCGTTTTTCTCACGTTCTTGAAGGAGCATATATTACAGCTGCGTTCTTCATCATGGCTGTAAGTGCATACTACTTATTGAAAAAGAAAAATGTAGAGTTAGCAAAAGAATCTATGAAAATTGCTGTAGTATTTGGTCTTGTATTCGCATTGTTACAACCCATTTCTGGACACTCTCACGCAACACAAGTAGCGGAGCTACAACCTGCAAAGCTCGCTGCTTATGAAGCACATTGGGAAACAAGAGAAAATGCGCCACTTTTACTATTCGCAATCCCTGATTACGCAAACGAGACAAACAAATTTGAAATCGGAATTCCTGGAATGCTAAGTTTCTTAACTTACTTAGATGCAAGTCAACCAGTTACTGGACTAAAGGATATACCTGCAGAAGAAAGACCACCTGTATTAAGTACATTTTTATCCTTTAGAATCATGGTCGGTATAGGGATGTTTATGATTGCATGGATGATCTACTTAGCAATTTTGGCGAGGAAAGGTACATTATACACGAATCAATTTGCGTTAAAGTATGCATTGTATTTCTTACCATTACCGATTATCGCAAACTCATTTGGTTGGGTTGTTACGGAGCTAGGGAGACAGCCTTGGACAGTATACGGTCTCATCACAACTGCTGAAAGTGTATCACATTTAACAGCAATTGAAGTGTTAATTTCTCTAGTGTTATTCATGGGGATTTATACATTCCTTGGATATTTAATGGTGTACTTAATGGTGAAAGAAATTAAGAAGTTTAACATGGATACAGATATTACATCTGATACACCTGTAGGTCCTGCAAAGGGGGTTACTGTATAATGGATTTAAATGCGATTTGGTTCTTACTTGTTGGTGTTTTAATCATTGGATATGCAATTCTTGATGGATTTGATTTAGGAATCGGTAGCTTATTCTATCTTCTTGGAAAAACAGAAGATGAGAAGAAAACGTTAATTAACTCAATTGGTCCAGTATGGGACGGTAATGAGGTTTGGTTATTAACTGGTGGTGGAGCGTTATTTGCAGCTTTCCCATTCGTTTACGCAACTGTATTCAGTGGTTTCTACCTAGCAATGATGCTAGTACTATTTGGCTTAATCTTCCGTGCAATTGGAATAGAGTATTATTTCAAGTCGGACGATGATAAGCAAATACAAGGTCTTTTGGGTAAAATGTTCTTTATCGGCAGTTTCTTACCAGCACTTCTATTCGGTGTTGCAGTAGGTAACGTAGTAGTAGGGATTCCTTTAGATGAAGCACAGAACTATGCTGGTAATTTCTTCGGATTATTAAATCCGTATGCATTATGCTTAGGGATTGTAGGGTTACTTGGATTCTTACTACAAGGTTCAACTTACACTGCAATTAAAACAGAAGGTGCTTTACAGAAACGTGCCGTTGGTTTTGCTAATACATTCTGCTGGTCATTATTGGTAGCTTGGATTCTAGGTGGAGTGGCAACTTATCTATTTGCTCCGCATATGTTCACAAACTATAGTGCAATGCCTGTATTGTATGCTCTTCCAATTTTAACACTAGTATGTATGGCGTCTATTCCATTCTTCCTAAAGGCTGCAGCATATGGTAAAGCATTCATTGCTAGTTCCCTAGTGATTGCAACAAAGGTTCTCACAATTGCAGGTGGATTATTCCCGAACTTAGTAATTTCTACAAACACAGAACACTTGACTATCTATAATGCTTCTTCAACTGAACTTACATTAACAGTAATGTTAATTATCGCAGTCATCGGAGTACCTATCGTCTTAGTTTACACTGGCTATGTGTACTATGTATTCCGTGGAAAAGCTACTCCAGAGCGTCAAGGATACTAAGAATTAAATGATTGATAAAAGATTAAACCAGGAGGCAAAAATTCGAGGGCGGATTCTTGTCCTCCTGGTTTGCTTTGCTATAGCAAGTGGAGCTCTGGCGATAGGGCAAGCATATTCTATAGCAACGATAGTGGATCAAGTGTTTCTAAAAGGGTTGCAACTATCATCTATGTACGGCATGTTAGGGACTTTATTGGCTATATTTATTGGTCGTGGATTACTTATGTATTGGAATGCGAAAGTTGGAGTGTCACTCGCTGGGGCTGTCAAGAATAGTATCCGTGAAAAACTTGTGCAGAAACTTACGAAGAGTGCACCACATTATCTTCTTTCACGTAAGACAGGGCAATTAATTAGTGTGTTAGCAGATGCGATCGATCAGATTGAAGGATATTATAGTCGTTATTTGCCGCAGTTGATTCAAGCGGCCATCATTCCTTTGATGGTTTTAATAATCGTTTTTACGTTTAATATTTACTCCGCGCTTATTATGCTGATAACGGCACCGTTAATCCCCGTATTTATGGTATTGATTGGGAAGATGGCGGATAGTAAATCGCGCGAGCAAATGGATATTTTAATGAGGTTTTCTGGTCATTTCTTAGATGTACTTCATGGATTCACAACGTTAAAGATTTTTGGGCAGAGTCGTGCTCAACGTAGAGAAATTGTAGAAATCAGTAATAATTTCCGTGATACCACAATGGAAGTTTTGAAAATTGCTTTTTTATCAGCGTTAATGCTAGAAATCTTAGCTACAATTAGTACAGCGATGATTGCAGTAGAGGTTGGACTACGTTTAGTGTATGATCATTTAAGCTTTCACACGGCATTCTTTATTCTACTGCTTGCACCTGAGCTATACCTTCCGTTGAAAAACCTAGGAAGTGGATTCCATACAGGGAGAAATGCGATTGCAGCAGGGGAGAAGATATGGGAAGTCTTAGATGAAAAAGAGTTGAAAACAAATTGGGGAAATCAAGAGCTTTCATTATTAGCACCACCTCAAATGACTATAGAAAATGTTTCTTTTCATTATCAAGAAAACAGGGAAATATTAAAGAAAATTTGCGTTGCAATCCGTGCCGGGGAGCAAGTGGCGATTGTCGGAAGAAGCGGTTCTGGAAAAACGACCTTACTAAAATTACTTCTAGGTTTATTACCGCCGACCCAGGGCCGAATCCTTGTGAATGGAATTAATTTATCAGATGTCAAAGAAGATTCATGGTTATCGAATGTCGCTTATGTGTCACAAGAGCCATATCTATTCGCAGGGACCATTGCCGACAATATTGTTATGAGCAATGTAAAAGCTACCCGTCCTGATATCGAACATGCGGGAAAACTTGCTGGCGTTGATCTTGTTGTCGAACATTTATTCCTAGGGTATGATACGGTTGTTGGCGAAGGTGCACGGGGGATTTCCGGCGGGGAAAAGCAACGGATTGCGTTAGCGCGTGCATTTTTGAAACAAGCTCCTGTAGTTATCCTTGATGAGCCGACGGCGGGTCTCGATTTAGAAACAGAGCATTTTATGAAACAAGCGATGGAGAAACTGCGTGAACATGCAACGGTATTTACTGTGGCCCACCGATTACAAACGATTATTGGAGCTGACAAGATTTTACTGCTATCAGATGGAGAAGTAATAGGGTGTGGTTCCCATGATCAGTTACTCCGTGAGTCTGAGCAATATCGTGATATAGTGTCGGTATATAGAGGTGAACATCTATGAGAGAACTAGGACATTTAATTCGCCTAATGGCATCAGAGAAGAAAGCTATTTTATTATCTGTACTTTTAGGTTTTATAGCTGCGGTTAGCTCTGTAGGCTTAATGGGTACAGGTGGTTATTTAATTTCTAAAGCTGCCCTTCATCCACCATTACACACATTGACACTGATTATTGTAACGGTCAGATTTTTTGGTCTTGCGCGTGCTGCGGCCCGTTATGCTGAACGATTTTTTTCACATCAAGCGACTTTTTCGATTTTAGGACAAATTCGTGTATTTTTTTACGATAAGCTTGAACCGTTAGCTCCTGCGATTTTCATGAAATATCGTAGTGGTGATTTATTAACTCGTATTGTTTCAGATGTGGAAAGTTTACAGTACTTCTTTTTACGGGTTGTATATCCACCACTGGTAATGGTATTTGTATTCTTAGCTACTGGCTTGTTGTTACTAGCATTTTCTTGGCAAATGGCAATCACTCTGATGATGGGTCTTCTAGTTGTCGGGTTTTTGATTCCTGTCATTTTTGCCTATATCGGACAGAATAATGGCTACCATTTACGCCAAAAACGCTCAGAGTTCTCGAATCAAGCGACGGAATTGCTTTTTGGTTTTGTTGATTTGAAGACAAGCCTTCAGTTAGAAAAGAAGACCGAAGAATTGAACCATGCATCCAAGGGTTTAATACAAGAGCAAAACCGTTCTGGGATATTAGCGGGTATGGGAGAAAGTCTAGCGATGGTAGGGGCGTTTTTAACTGCATGGGTTGTTCTTTTTGTGGGAGTCATTGCTGTCAGTGCTGGTGAAATGAACGGAGTGTTCTTAGCGCTACTTGTCTTAGCAACTCTTACGGTGTTTGAAGCTGCAACACCTGTAGCAGTTATCCCAGGACATCTGGAAGAAAGTCGGGTCGCGGCTGGTAGACTCTTTGGGTTAACAAAGTCAAGTATAGGATCAAAAGATGTGCATGTGTCGAATACCTCTTATGGCAGCTTGTCAATACAAGAGTCTGAACGACTCAATGAAGAAGTAGTATTTCCACCAGTCGATGTTGTTCCTATTCAATTTCAGTATGTGAACTTTTCTTATCCTGATGAGGAACGTCAAGCGTTAAATGCCTTGAACTTACATTTAGCAGTGGGTAAGAAGATTGCTATTGTAGGTCAAAGTGGATCTGGGAAAAGCACGATATTAAATTTACTCTTAAAGTTTTACGAGTACCAAGAAGGTGAGATTTATTTAGGTGAACGAGAGTTGTCAACGTATTCCCCTGAAGAGGCAAGAAGGTACTTTGGGGTTGTATCGCAGTCGAATCATTTCTTTCATGATACGGTAAGGGCGAACCTATTGATCGCTAAACCTGATGCTACGGATGCCGAGCTTTCCAAGATTTTAGATGAAGTATCGCTTGCATATATATCGTTAGATGATGTACTGGGGGAGAAGGGCCTTGGCTTGTCTGGTGGAGAAAGGCAACGTTTGGCAATTGCTCGCATGATCTTGAAAGATGCGCCAATCCTTTTACTTGACGAACCAACGACAGGACTAGATTCAATCACAGAAAGAGAAATATTGGCACTTCTATGGCCAATTGTTACAGATAAATCGATTCTATATGTGACGCACCGTCTTGTTGGCTTAGAGAAGATGGATGAGATTGTCGTAATGAGTCAGGGGCGTATCGTAGAACAGGGTACTTTTGAGGAATTGATGAAGCGTCAGGGACATTTTTATCAACTGAAACAATTGGAAAAAGAGAAAATTAATTAAAATCTTGCATAAAAGAACATTTGTTTGATAAGATAGCATTATCGAACGAATGTTCTTTTTGTTGGGGGGAATTAGGAATGGAGACGGTGTTATTAGCTGACATGAACTCATTTTTCGCATCTGTAGAACAGGCGGACCAGCCAGAATTGCTAGGGAAACCGGTAATAGTTTGTGGTGATCCAGCGAAGCGGCATGGTATCACGTTGGCAGCAAGTCGAGAAGCGAAGAAATATGGGATTAAGACAGCGATGCCATGCTGGGAAGCATTGAGCTTATGTCCAGAGGCTATTGTTGTAAGGCCGCGTATGGCACGATATGTAGAAACGTCTCTAGTCATTGTCGAGATTGCCAAGGAATTCTCTCCTTTAGTTGAGCCATTTTCTATTGATGAATTATTTATTGATACACAAGGCACGGAAAAGTTGTTTGGGAGTAGTGTGGATGTGGCAAGTTTATTTCGGAAAACCGTGTATGAGCGAATCGGTGTACCTTGCTCAGTAGGGATTGCCCCAAATAAATTATTAGCGAAAATATGCTGTGATGTAGAAGCCAAAAAGTCTTTATCCGGTATTTCGAAATGGTCCTACGAAGATATACCAGTCAAGCTGTGGCCAAGACCCGTGAAAGATTTATTTGGCGTTGGGAAAAGAATGGAGAAAAACTTCAAAAACATGGGGATTACAACGATTGGGACACTCGCACAATATCCAGTTCCTATCCTGAAAAAGAAATTCGGGATTCTTGGTGAGGTGTATCATTTATCAGCGAATGGCATTGATAACTCGCAAGTGACACCCCATTCCCATGATGATGTCAAAGGGATTGGGCATTCGATTACCCTGCCACGGGACTATTATCGTTGGGAGGAAATCCAAGTTGTTCTGAGGGAAATTACAGAAGAAGTATGTTGTAGGGCTAGAAGGAAAGGGAAGATTGGAAAGACAATCTCTTTATATGTCCGCGGTATCGATCTGATATCCAGTGTTCAGCGTTCGAAATTGCTAGCTAGCTATAGCAATTTATCTACGGATATATGCCCTTTGGTAGAATGGTTATTTCAGCAGCATTGGGGAAGTCAGCCTGTCCGTGCGATTACTATTTCTTTATCAAATTTAATGGATGATGAAGCGTTACAGCTTGAAGTGTTCGCTGATCGGGTAGCAGAACGTTCCTTGGCTTATACAATTGATAATATTCGTTACCGTTATGGAAAGACAGCAATCTTTAAGGCATCCTCCCTAAGTGAAGGAGGAGTTTACCACGAACGATCAACGTTAATAGGCGGACATAAGGCATAGTGAGTAGGAGGAAACAGCATGAACCACATAGGGAAATTCACAAGTAAGCAGATTAGCGATTGTACACGTGGAATGAATCGAGGAAATAAATTATATGAGGGGCATCGAATGGTACTCCCGGAGCATAAAGAGAAAATTATCGAACAAAAGCGCCGCGAATACTATGTTCATGAGGATGAGTGCTTCGTTCAAGAAGATGAGGAGAAGAATCTGATTCTCGAACAAGCAATGCAAAATCAAGAGATGGTTGAGATTTGCTGGCAAGAGGTCATCAATCCTATGAAACTGCCACCAGAGGAATATGCGCAATACCTTCATCAGGCGTTTGACCCAAAAGCAATAAAGGAAATGAAGATTCGTACTGAAGTAGGGAAAATTGCTGGCGTTGTATCTGCCCAAACGATGTTAAAATGCAAAATGCAGTCAGGAAACCACTTGATTGCCTTACAAGACATTATCTCAATTCGAAAACTGTAGGTGATGCCTGATTGACAGGTATTTTTTGACTCAGTATGATGAATTGAGTGGAATTTATCATTGCTAAACATCTAAGCAATTGATAAGGTGGAATAGTAACGAACGCGTATTTGCTAAAGGAGAATTAATGTGCGTATTATAGGGATAGATCCAGGCACAGCTATATTAGGATATGGGATTATAGAAAGTGTGGCAAACAAACTTAAGCCGATAGATTTTGGTTGCATACGCACAGAGTCAAACATAGATATGCCTATACGGTTAGGGCAAATCTACGAAGATTTAACGTATTTGATAGACAAGTATAAGCCTGACGTGATGGCTGTAGAAGAGTTGTTTTTTAATAGAAACGTCTCTACTGCTTTAACAGTCGGTCAGGCTCGTGGAGTTGTGCTATTAGCTGGGGTACGAGCAGGCATTTCCGTATATGAATATACGCCTTTACAAGTAAAACAAGCGATTTGCGGCTATGGGAGAGCAGAGAAGAATCAAGTCCAAGAGATGGTGCGCATGTTCTTAAACCTTAAAGTGATACCGAAACCGGATGATGCCGCAGATGCATTGGCGGTAAGTATATGTCATGCCCATTCTGCTACCATGCTTAGTAAACTAGCAGAAAAATAAAAGAGATAAGATACATAGCAATAAAAGAGATAAGATAATATAGTAGATAAGAAGGCAAGAAAGTTCTAGTATTACAGAGAAGAGGGGACCCATGATTGCGTTTATTGAAGGTATTGTAGAGGAAGTAGATATTGATCATATTGTAGTGTTAACTGGTGGGCTTGGCTATTATATTAATACACCAGGGAACGTGTACGGGAAATTAAAAGTAGGCGAATCCAAAAGGATTTATACCTACCAAAGTGTCCGCGAAGATGATATATCCCTCTTTGGTTTCTTGGAGAAAGCAGAGAAGAAGATGTTTCAACTTCTTTTGCAAGTTTCAGGAATCGGGCCTAGAGTGGCAATTAATATTATAGGAGCGGGAGAACTAGATCGACTCTACCAATCAATAAAATTTGAAGATCTAGCGTTCTTAACGAAACTTCCTGGAGTAGGTAAGAAGACAGCGCAACGTATGATTCTGGATTTGAAAGATAAGATTAAAGATATGGATATCCATTCTGATTTCAATGGGATAAGTGCCAAACAATCTCTGACATCTAATTGTTTTGGCTCATCATCAATTTTGCAAGATACCATCGGCGCATTAGAATCCTTAGGGTATTCCCTGCGAGAGGCAGAACGAGTGATTCAGGAAGTAATGTCTAATAACGGCGAAGAGGAACGACAAAGCTGGTCAGTAGACACATATATCCGTAAATGTCTGTATATTCTCTCAAAAGAGCAATAATAGGCTATATCATTCCTATACTAGCCATATCTGAATACATACGTAGTTAGGAGAAATACTAATGGAAGAAAGAATTATATCGGCAAGACTCACAGAGGAAGACGGGGAAGTTGAATACAGTCTTCGACCGCGCTATCTTGCTGAATATATTGGTCAAACACGAGCAAAAGAGAATCTAAAAGTGTTCATAGAGGCAGCGAAAATGCGCAATGAAGCGCTCGACCATGTATTGCTATATGGTCCTCCGGGTCTCGGAAAAACAACTCTTTCTAATATCATTGCGAATGAGCTCGGTGTGAATATTCGTACAACGTCAGGACCTGCAATCGAGCGTCCAGGGGACTTAGCGGCAATTCTCACGAATCTTCAAGAGAATGATGTGTTATTTATTGATGAGATTCACCAGCTACACCGAAGTGTAGAAGAAGTATTGTATCCGGCAATGGAAGACTTTGCATTAGATATTATTCTTGGAAAAGGACCGAGTGCTCGCTCTGTTCGTCTAGAATTAGCTCCATTTACACTCATTGGGGCGACGACGAGAGCTGGTAAACTTTCTTCTCCATTAAGGGATCGATTTGGTGTAGTCAGTCGCTTAGAGTATTACTCTGTGGAAGAATTATATCAAATCGTTATCCGTGCAGCGGAGATATTAAATGTACCAATTGAACAATATGGAGCATTAGAAATTGCACGACGTTCACGGGGAACCCCGCGAATTGCCAACCGCATGTTAAAAAGGGTAAGGGACGTTGCGCAAGTCCGCGGAGAAGGGATCATAACGAAAGAAATTGCCAATCTCGCACTACAAATGATTCAAGTCGATGATATCGGCTTAGATCATGTCGATCACAGACTACTACATACCATTATAACGAAGTTTGCTGGTGGGCCAGTAGGCTTGGATACGATTGCGGCAACGATAGGCGAAGAATCGGATACAATCGAAGATGTGTATGAACCATATTTATTACAAATAGGATTTTTGCAAAGGACACCTAGGGGTCGCGTTGTTACACCACTTGCCTATGAGCATTTCGGCATACCTATACCAGAATAACGCAGAAGTAAAGGGGTATCGAATGTATGAATGATTTTGGGAAGGTTCTCATTACTGTTGGGATCATATTCGTTGTAGTAGGTATTGTCTGGCAGTTTGGGGGACGGTTTGTTTCCTTTGGTAGACTTCCAGGTGATATTGTAGTAGAAAAGGAAAACTTTAAGTTCTACTTCCCAGTGGTCACATCAATCGTATTAAGTATTGTACTATCATTGGTTCTGTGGGTTATATCTTCACTCCGAAATTAAAAATCAGGATTTTAAATATTGGAAACACTAACGAAAAAAAGTTAGTGTTTTTTAGTGTAATTCTTCACAAATCATGATAAAATCATAAAAATATATTCTGAATATTGATACAAATGGAAATCAACACTATAATGACAATAATACTAAAGGGAATGAGAGTAGTGTTCGCGTCTGTAGTGTTTAGCTCAATGAGTATTCTGAGGTGAAATCATGTTTACAAATATGCGACGCAAAGAAAAGATGATCAGTGAAAATGACACAAAAGAAATTTTAAACCGTTGCCAACACGGAACATTAGCCACAATAAGTGTCAATGGGTACCCTTATTCCGTACCATTGAATTATGTGTTCGACCAAAATCGTCTGTATTTTCATTCTGCTACAACAGGGCATAAGTTAGATAATATTCAACATAATCCGTTGGTCTCTTTTACGGTGATTGACTATTATCAATTGATTCCAGAGAAATTTGATGCACATTATGATAGTGTGATTGTCTATGGGAAAGCTAGTATTGTTGAAGAAGTAGAAGGGAAGCGGAAAGCCTTACAATTGTTTATTAAAAAATATTCTCCTAATTATGTTGAGCAAGGAAATCATTATATTGAAAGGGCAATGAATCATACAACTGTGATACAAATGCAAGTTGAACATATGACCGGCAAGCACGGTAGATAAAGAAAACTTAGTTCAGATGGAGTTATTACGCTAGCTGAACTCTAGTTGCACTTATTTCGAAGCATGGCGGTACTTAGCTCCTACATATAGAAGTGGAGTACTAGTAAACGCTGCTGAGATAAAGAAAACTTAGTTTAGATGGAGTTATTACTCTAGTTGAACTCTAGTTGCACTTATTTCGAAGCATGGCGGTACTTAGCTCCTACATATAGAAGTGGAGTACTAGTAAACGCCGCTGAGATAAAGAAAACTTAGTTCAGATGGAGTTATTACGCTAGCTGAACTCTAGTTGCACTTATTTCGAAGCATGGCGGCAGTTATCTCTCACATAAAGAAGTGGGAGTATTAGTAAACGCCGCTGAGATAAAGAAAACTTAGGGAGTATTAGTAAACGCCGCTGAGATAAAATTAGAAAAGGGGATATTGGATATGGAAATCACAATTGAAAAAACAACAAGCCCAAAAACAAAACCTGATCAAAATGCACTGGGCTTTGGAAAATATTTTACAGACCACATGTTTATCATGGATTACGAAAAGAATATTGGCTGGCATAACGCCAAAATTATTCCATATCAACCAATCCCTCTTGATCCTGCTACTGCAGTTTTTCATTATGGACAAGCAATATTCGAAGGATTAAAGGCTTATCGAACAGATGATAATCGAATTTTATTGTTTAGACCGAGTAAAAATATGGAGCGTATCAACATAACCAACCAAAGAATGTGCATGCCGGATGTGGATGTTGATTTTTGTGTCAATGCCATTAAGGAGATTGTAAGAATTGATCAAGACTGGATTCCTTCTGCTCCAGGAACAGCTCTATATATTCGGCCGTTCATTATTGCAACAGATCCATACTTAGGTGTGCGTGCGTCGCAAACATATAAATTCATGATTATTCTATCACCAGTGGGTGCTTATTACCCACAAGGTATGAATCCAGTTAATATTTATGTCGAACCTGATTATGTTCGCGCTGTTCGAGGCGGAACAGGGGATGCGAAGACTTGTGGAAATTATGCTGCGAGTTTAAAAGCTCAAGAGCGTGCTGCTGAAAAGGGTTATGTCCAAGTATTGTGGTTAGATGGGGTAGAGAAGAAATATATTGAAGAAGTTGGCTCCATGAACGTGTTCTTCAAAATCAATGGTGAGATTATCACTCCTGCCTTAGGGGGGAGCATTCTGCCAGGAATCACAAGAGCATCTGTGATTCATCTCCTAAAAGCGTGGGGTCTGACTGTTACGGAACGTAAGATTTCTATGGATGAATTGTACCAAGCCTACCAATCAGGTATCTTAGAAGAAGCTTTTGGTACTGGTACTGCAGCTGTTATTTCACCGATTGGTGAATTAAGCTGGAATGGTGAAAACATTGAGCTAGGAAAAGAAGTGGGCGAGTTAGCGAAGAAAGTATACGATACAATAACAGGCATCCAAACTGGTAAAGTAGAAGATGCTTTCGGCTGGATAGTGGAGGTAGAGTAATCATGCACGTTCTTATTTCTGGCGGTACAGGTTTTATCGGAAAGCATTTAGTTGAAGAATTGCTTCTACATCGTTATCAAGTGACTGTACTTACTAGAAATAGCAATAAGATTACTCTTGGAGCTTCCAATCATAATATGCAGAAGGGTTATCGTGTAGTAGATTGGAAATACCTTGCAGAAAATCAGGAGTTTGCTCAAACCGTTGATTGTATTGTTAACCTGTCTGGGGAAACGATTAATGGCAGATGGACAAAAGCAAAGAAAACAAGAATATTAGAAAGTCGTGTATCTACCACACAGAAAATTATCGATGCGATAGCTACAGGACGCGTAACTCCTAAGCTCCTAATTAATGGTTCAGCAATTGGAATCTATGGCGATAGAGATGACGAGAAAGTTACGGAAGAATCCCAATTAGGATACGGTTTTCTATCAGAGATTTGTAAAACTTGGGAACAGCTTGCATGTAAAGCTCAGGCATATAATGTAAGGGTAGTATTATTACGTACTGGTGTTGTACTTGGCAAAAATGGCGGCGCTTTAGAAAAGCTAGTGCTTCCTTATAGATTACATGTTGGAGGAACACTTGGAAACGGAAGCCAATGGAGCTCGTGGATTCACCTTAAAGATTTAGTAGGTCTAATAAGATTTGCAATCGAGAATGATCAACTACAGGGGCCATTGAACGGTACAAGTCCAAATCCAGTAACAATGCATTCTTTTGGCAGGATGATTGGAAAGACGATAAAGACCCATTCGTTGTTTCAAGTGCCCGGTTTATTGTTGCGCGTAATACTTGGAGAAATGGCCGACTTAATATTGCACAGTCAAAGAGTTATACCGAAGAAAGCTATAGAGCAAGGTTATGTGTTTCAATATCCAGAATTAGAGACTGCACTGCAAAATATTTTAATTGACACTCCGTCTTCCTGACGGGGTTTTTTCTTGGAGGGAATATGAGAAAGAGTATCTTGCTAATCACACCAGAGAATAAAGAAATCAATCAATTTCGAAAAAGGCAATTTAACAATTTTATTCAAATTACAATGCCCTATTTAGCTGCTTTCATTGACGAGAGTCAATACAAAATCGTTCTCATTGATGAATATAATCAGAAAATACCTTATCGTGAGAATTTTGATTTGGTTGCAATTACTGTTAATACACCGAACGCCATGCATTGTTATGAGATAGCAAAACGTTTCCGCCAGAAGGGTTCAAAGGTTGTATTTGGTGGACCACATGTAACGTTACTCCCAGAAGAAGCAATTCACCATTGCGACTATTTAATAATTGGCGAAGCTGAACATACATGGCCGAAGTTTTTAGAAGAATTTTATCATGATAAGCTGATGCATCAACAAAAAGTATATAAAAGTGATTGCGTCCCGTCATTAGAAAATATTCCAATACCGAAAAGAGAACTTGGTTATCGTCGGTATTTTACGAGCGGTGCAGTAATCGCTTCTAGAGGATGTCCATATCATTGCAGCTATTGTAATTTAAAACAAATATATTTTGATCAGTATCGAACTCGACCGATTGATCAGGTCATAGTAGATGTTGCAAATATTAAGGGTAGGTATTTTGTGTTTTGGGATGATAATTTCTTTGGGGACATAGAATATGCTAAGAAATTGATGATAAAGTTGAAGAAACTAAACAAGAAGTGGGCAGCTCAAGTTACCATTGATCGTTGTAATGATGTGGAGTTATTACGCTTAGCTAAAGAAGCTGGATGTGTTTATTTTTTTGTTGGGTTAGAATCCTTTTCTAGCAATAGCCTTAATAGCGTGGGGAAAGGTATCAATAAAGTTGACACGTATCAGCATATGATAGAATTAATTCATAAACATGGTATTTCGGTTCAAGCGGGCATCATTTTTGGTTTTGACACAGATACCAAAGAAGTATTTAAGAATACCCTTGACACGTGTATTCAATTGGGGATCGATGGGGTCACAGTCAGTGTATTAACACCATTGCCAAAGACACCTATTTATAAGAAATTTAAACGCGAGGGAAGGCTATTAACGGAAGATTGGAGCGAATACAATGGTAAAACTAGAGTTGCATTTCAACCACAAAACATGACTCCACAAGAACTTTTTGATGGGTATATGTGGTTTCGAAAGGAATTTTACTCACTTTCATCAATTACAAGAAGAGTTATGAAGTCAAAGACCAATGTGTTTCATAATCTAATGATGAATTTAGGATACCGCATAAGCTTACGTTCGAGTAATAAAACATTATGATGTGGATAGGATGAAAAAAATGAGACGTGTATTTGCAATTTTTCTTAAGGGAATATTTATATTAGCTCCGATTGTATTAACATTTTACATTATTTATAATGTGTATTTTTTTACTGATGGATTATTTAAAGGCCTACTAGAAAAAGCTGGTTTTTACTATCCAGGGTTAGGGGCAGTCGTAACGCTTGCGACAATCTTTCTCGTTGGATTACTAGCATCCAACTGGATTACCAATAGCATCATTCGGTACACAGAAAAAGCGATTATTGTAACACCATTAATCGGTAAGATCTATAGTATTATTAAAGATACCATTCATTCTTTCTCTAATAATCGTAAAGGCTTTACACGTTTGGTCTTAGTAAGTATGCCAAACGATATCAAGCTACTCGGATTTTTGACTAACGATGACGACCAAGTATTTATACCAAAAGGTTATGTAGCCGTCTATCTAATGCAATCGATGCAAGTAGCGGGGAATTTAATCTTAGTTCCAGAACATACGGTGGAGCCTGTTGAAGCTTCTCCAGAGGATGCCCTTAAATTCATAGCTTCAGCAGGCATGTTAAAAGGGAGTCGATAATTCGGCTCCCTTTTCAATTCATATTCTTAATGTTTTTCTATAACAAGACCATCTTGTATAAGATAAAGATTACCACTAGGGCATTTTGGGATAAATTCTAAAACTGGTCCTTTACCATCCAAAGGTTCTGCAAGTACATCAAGCTCTGTAGGAAATGATCCAGTCATTTCTTTATATACATTGACGCCTTCTTGAAGATATACAATATTTTCTCCGCAGTTCTTCCCGGTAGGTGCTTTCATAGAAACTAAAGGTGTTACTTGTTCGTTTGAACATCCGCTTATAGCAAGTAATAGAACAAAAGCTAAAAATATTATGGCATACTTTCTCATGCTGTACCTCCTAGGTTATTTTTGCACAAATTTAATTTTATATCATATTTGTAGTGATGACAATCAGAAAAGATATAGTTGTAATTTCATGAAATATGATATACTTACCCATATTATATTTTTGGAGGTTTCGATAATGGATCAATTTGAAAACGTGACAGTAGTAAAAAAGGCAAACGTATATTTTGATGGAAAGGTAACGAGTAGAACCATCTTATTCCCATCAGGAGAAAAGAAAACCCTTGGGATTATGATGCCAGGTGAGTACGAGTTTGGAACTGCTGATAAAGAAATTATGGAGATATTAGCAGGAAAATTAGATGTACTATTACCAGGAAACGACGAATGGATTGCAATTGCTGGAGGTCAAGCATTTGAAGTACCTGCAAACGCTAGTTTTAAAATGAGAGTTAGCGAGATCTCTGATTACTGCTGTTCTTTTATTAAATAAAAATACCAATCGTAATTAGAAATAGGCGCCGAACTTCGGTGCCTTTTCATATTCCTATCAAAACCTAAATCATGATATAATATATCTACTATTATTAAGTCAAAGGAGAAGTTCCGTGGATTGCAGAACAGAATGTGGAGCATGTTGCGTTGCCCTATCAATATCATCACCTATTCCGGGGATGCCTAATGGCAAACCAGCAGGTGTCGCTTGTATTCATCTTGCAACAAATAAAAGATGTAACATCTTTAACGATTCAGGAAGACCTAAAGTATGTGATGCATTAAAACCCTCTAAGGAAATGTGTGGAACTTCTATGGATGAGGCTCTACATTATTTAAATCATTTAGAAAAGGCAACAGCACCGAAATTGAATTCATAAGGGTGATACTATGATAGGCAAACCAATCGAGGATTATTTGGTGAAGATTAGACTCTATCAAGCTGGATATAAAACTACTATGATTGGCACAATTCAAAGCTGGGAAGGTGCGAAAATAGTAGTCTATGATATTGCGAGAAGAAAATATACAATATCCTTACATCAAGTTATTCGCATTGAGCCAATCAGAACTATTGTCCCAGATACAGAGGGTGACAATAGAAATCAACAATCATCGTTGTTTGAATTTATGAACAAAGACGATGATTAATATATTTCTTATTTATAAAAAGTGAGGTGTTACAATGAATCTAGCAACATTTGATGATTTTCTTAAAGTTGATATTCGAGTCGGAGAAATTGTGCAAGCTGAAGAATACCCAGAGGCTAGAAGGCCTGCGTATAAGTTGTGGGTAGACTTTGGTGAGGAAATAGGGATTAAGAAGACTAGCGCACAGATTACGGAATGCTATAGTGTAGAGAGTTTAGTAGGGCGGCAAGTTCTGGGTGTTGTAAATTTCCCGCCAAAACAAGTAGGGAAATTTATTTCTGAAGTACTAGTTTTAGGTACATATTCAGCGCAGGGTGTAGTATTAATACAACCAGAACAGCAAGTAAATAAAGGTGATAAACTAGGGTAGATTGTAAGAATTTTATGATTCTAAGATTATCTAGCAGGATTTTTCATACGGTAAGAGAAATAGGGTAGGGAGAAAGAAGTAATCGGGGGAGTCAAATGAGAAGTCTAAAAGGTTTTCTTTTATATGGTGCTATCATAGGAACAGTTATAATGTCCCTCCTTGTCTTTACTGGGGTATCATTTGGATATGGAGCTTATGTTAAGAAACAAACAATTGAACGAGCTGAGAAAACAGCTGAGATCACGTTTAACTCTTTGTATGTTCTTATGAAAAAAGGATGGGATAAAGAACAAATCACATCGTTTTTAGAGGCCAATGAAGAGTCTTATAAAGCGAATCATATCACCGTTGATTTCTATAGTAGGGATATGCAGTTTAACGGGAAAGTAAAAGATGTTTTCGCTGATGGAATTCCAAAACAGAAACTAGAGAATAATATCATTACCTACTATTATCCGAAAACAATTGAACAGGACTGCTTAGTTTGTCACATCGATAATCAAGTAGGGGATGTATTAGGTGTTCTACAACTATCGGAAGATATACAACCGATTATTGATGAAGCAAAGCAAGATACGTTGTTATATTTGCTATTCTTATTCCCTCTACCTGTGTTAGGGGCATATATACTATCGCGCTTTCTAGTAGGTCGCTTAGAAAAATCAATCAGTGTATTACATAATAAAATTGAAAATGTGAATAAGACTGATGATTTACAACTTTTTGAAGATACAAATATAGACTTAACGTTTTCAGAAATTAATGTCATTTATGATGAATTGAAAGCGCTTTCAAAAAGGATTCGAAGTATTAGTGTCGATAAAGACATTCTAGAATTTGAAGTGAAGTTACTGGAAAAATTTATTATCACATCTGAAGTAGTTAAGGATTGGAAGGAGCATGTCAATGTTCTTCTGATTGAAATTAACAAGATTATGGATGTGCATCTCATCTTCTCATTATTTAAGGTTGAAGATGAAGATTACGTCTTAGAAGTTTTCTGGCTTTTAGAACCAAATGAAGAAACAAAAGCATCTTTTGAACAGATGATTAAAGAGAAAATTGGACAAACGAATGCACATAAGGATGTGGAGATGTTTGCCCTAGAAATCTATCACAACGTTGCGGATCCTACGAGTGGTTTTGATGATTTAGACGATGATAATATCAACTTCCAAACGAAATCTTTGTTCCTAGAAACACCTCGAATCGGTGGAATCGTTGGTATTGGCGTGAATTCTAATCTGTCTTCGGATGCAACTCGTTCGTTGGTAGTAGAGAGTATTCTCACTACACTATTAAACGTGATTGGTTCAGTGAAAGCCGTATATAAATATACGAAAGAGCTAGAATATTTTGCGACACGAGATCCATTAACGAATTTATATACGCAACGTGTCTACTGGGAGATGTTGAACTATGAAGTGCTTAGGGCCAATAGACATGGTTATAAATTTGGAGTCATTGTCATTGACTTAGACGACTTCAAGCTTATCAATGATTTGCACGGTCACCTGTTTGGAGATAAATTCCTACAACAAGTAGCTCAAGTAATAAAAGGTAGCTTGCGAGAAGGTGATATTTTAGCCCGTTATGGTGGAGATGAGTATGCAATCGTACTACCTTTTGCCGATGTGGAGCAAGTGCATTTTGTAGGAACAAGAATTATGGACGAATTAAAGAAATTTACACTAGAGGCACCGAATGGTGCAACGGTAAGAGTTTCCGCTTCTATTGGTGCAGCAGTGTATCCGGACCATGCCGAAGATTCGAAGAACCTATTCCTAATCGCTGATAATATGATGTATAAAGCAAAGGGTAGAGGTAAAGATCAAATTGGTCTACCTTCATCGGATGATGTCATAGAAATATTCAAAACGATTGAAGATAAGAATACATTAATCCTTAAAGCCTTAGAAGAGAATCGAGTCATACCATTCTTCCAACCGATTAAACGAACAAGTGATGGGCAAATATTAGCGAATGAAGTGTTGATGCGGATTGATTTGCCGGAGCAAATTATGGTTGCAAGCGATTTTGTTGAAATTGCTGAGAGCATGGGAATCATTAGTAAGCTGGACTATATGTTGATAGAGAAGGCATTACACAAGGCTAACGCGGAAAACTATACGGGTTTACTATTCTTAAATCTTTCTCCGAAAGCACTAATTGTAAGTGACTTCTTGAAAAACGTAAGAAAACTAGTGAAGCAATATAAAATACCTCATTCACAGATTGTCTTTGAAATTACGGAGCGAGACACTGTAAAGAACTTAACTGTTTTAAGTAAGTTTGTCCTTGAATTGAAACGGGAAGGATTTAAATTTGCTATTGACGATTTTGGGTCTGGTTTCTCATCATACCAATATATCAAGCGTTTACCAATTGACTATATTAAGATTGAAGGAGAATTTATTCGCAGTTTAACAACCGACGATGAAACAGATCGCGCAATCGTATTAAGTATCGTTACATTAGCACGTGAGTTGGGAATTGTAACAATCGGGGAGTTTGTCGAAGACGAGGAAACATATCAATATATTAAAGAGATAGGCATAACATATGCACAGGGATATCATATTGGCCGTCCATCTCCTAACTTACATCTAGATAAAGTCAGATAATTGAAACGAACTACAGAAAAGAAACGTCTATGTGAAGAAAAGAAGGAGGCTAATTTAATCTTAGCCTCCTTCTTTTCTTGAGGGATGTTTTTGTGGGTATTAATATTATCTTATTGGTGCTGGCATTCCATTGAATGGATAATCATATGCGATTTCTTCATCAAACTCAACGTAATCTAGGTATACCATAAGCAGTAAATAACGTCTTCCGGTTTCTGGTTCACTGATGATAATATGGTCTCGACCAGCAGCTTCGATAATACCTTCAAATACCCTAACATTGTTCTCGCGTCTTCCTTCAAAAGTCATATGCACCCTAGCGAGTTTACCACGGTTTAGTCGTAGAATATTCTCGATATAAGACATTTCTAAAGGTAATTGGCCAGGAGCTGGTACCTGTGGTAAAGAAGGAGCTGGCATTCCAATCGGCATGGACGGCATTCCAGGGACGATAGGCATTTGAGGTTGCCCAATCGGTGGCATACCTGGCATTGAAGGCATACCTGGCGTTCCTGGCATTCCTGGCATAGTAGGTATACCAGGTGAAAAAGGCATATCAGCAGGGATTTGTGGGCGACCTGGTAATGGCATTGGCATTTGAGGAAATGGAGATGGCATCATTGGATATTGTCTTGGAATTTGTACTGGCATACAGTTTTTAGTCTCCGCTACAAACTGATTATTGTCCTTTTGGTTAACACTAGCCTCTTTTGAGGCCATGTAAGGGATATATTGTGGAACAAACATTTTTTAACACTCCTATTTATGTGATATATTGGATTTTGTGCTTTCGCACGTTAGAAAGTTGTATAGACTTGTGGACACTCTCCAGCAAGTGGTGTATAGAAACAATGTAGCTTATAGCGCCCAGAATTCCATTGACCCCACCATTGCTCTGGGCAAGCACCAGTTGGTCGGAAGAACCATAAAGCAAATTCTGCGGGGTGGTGTCTTTCTCCTTTTATTAACTTACGCGCTAAGCGAATTTCATTTTCTCTTGCACGTTGATAAAAGTAACCCTTCTGTACAGCTTCAAAGCCACCTGGTGATTGAAAAGCCATCTGGGGAACTGTCCTTACATGCACAAAATCTAAGCAGTCTGATCTTACGCGATTTACCATAACATTTCCAGCCATAAGCATACCTAGCTCTCCTTCACCTTCTGCTTCGGCGCGCAGAAGTCTAGCAAGCATTTGTACATCGTCTTCCGTTGCTTTAATGACCGCCATTTTTTCACCTCTTTCGAGTTTACTACACTATAAAATATAAAGAATTTGGTAAAATTGTGCGTTTATCTAGAAAAAATATTTAAAATGGGCGAATAGAGTTATCTATGTACATTAGAAAGGATAATCCAATGAAAATTAAGAAGTTTGAACAAAAATATACAAAGGATATCATTGATGTTTGGTATAGAAGTACGACCAAAGGACAAAGCTTTATCTCGGAGGAGTTCTGGCAAAAGCATAAAGCGACAGTACAAGATGTATATCTACCACAAGCCGAAACATGGCTTATAGTGAATGAAGAGGATCAGTGTTTAGGTTTTATCTCTTTGCTAGGAAATTTTATAGGTGGACTATTTGTTTCGCCAGAGTTTCAAGGGAGAGGGATTGGAATGAATCTTATTTCTCATGTGAATCAATTAAAAGGTGAGCTTTCAGTTGATGTTTATCGTAAAAATATGAAAGCTCGAGAATTTTACAAGAAGTGTGGATTTAATGATATTAAGGAGGAAATACAAGAGGAGACCGGAGAAGTCTTAATCACAATGATGCAATCAATGAAGAATGTGTAGACAAAATATAATAGATTGGAGATTACAATGAATAAAGACAAAATAATCATAGGTTTATTAATATTATCTTTATTATTCCAATGGTTCTCATGGTCAAATATTGCAATACTAGAAAATCAAGTAAACAATCTCCGAAATGAAATTCATTCCATCAATTCTACTGTGTATAGCGAAACATCAAATGTTCGACAAATCGTTCAAGGAATACGGGAAGATGCACAATGGTGGGGAAAGGATGAAGTGGAATTTTTAAAGGTCACAAGGGAAAGAAGTACTGTAAAGGTGTCATGGCAACTCAAAGAATACCAAGATGGAGCAAGTGTGCAATTCTATTATCAACCGAGTAATCAAGATACATATATAGAATCTAAAGTGACAGAAGTATCCAAAGGGTACTTTTCTACCACCTTTGAATTTGAAAATACTTTGGAGCCTTTTATTCATTCTTCCATTCGTCGAGAAACATATGGTCCGAATCAGCGGGATTCTTACTTTCAAGAAGAAGCCATTACGATTATGGACGACATGAAAGGAGGGCACCCTAATCAAAGTATTAAATACTATATTTCTTTAACACATGCAGGAAATGCTCAATTTACAGATGTTCGTTATATAGATCACGGGGAAATTCAACATCAATTATTTAAGAGCTTAAGTGTTCACGGCCATATAGGTAAGGATAACTTTCACTTTTCTCTTTTTGAAGAGGGCAAGCAAAACACTCAATATAATCTAGTAGAGGCTTGGGTGGAAAATAGAGATGAAGAATTTCAATTGTTAGAACGGTGGGAGTTTGAGTTGCAAGACAACTATACATCCTCTGGGAAAAAGGTAGTAAATCAAAGCGAAAATGGCTATCATCCAAGAAACTTTCAATTCAATCAATCGATTCCACAAGATCAGTTAAATCAATTGTATCTAGTGATTCAGTACCCGGATAATATTAAAGTAGAACGACGGATTTTCACTAAATAGTAGTCATAGCACATAAAGAAATAATCCATGTATTGTTTTAGTGTAAATAAAACATATTAAATGTTGACTGTATTGGTATACTTATGATAATATTTTGTTAGTTTACAATGATTCTAAATAACATTTAATTATGAGGAGGAAATTATAGTATGGCAGAGAGATTAATTGGAAAAGCGGCACCAAAATTCACGATGGAAGCAGTTATGGCAAACGGCGAGTTCGGTAAGGTATCACTTGACGAATTAAAAGGAAAATGGGTTGTATTATTCTTTTATCCGTTAGATTTCACTTTTGTTTGCCCAACAGAAATTCGTGGGTTTAATGATTATTATGAGAAATTCCAAGAATTAAATTGCGAAGTGATTGGTGCTTCAACTGACTCTAAGTTCAGCCACAAGGCTTGGATTGAAAATGGACTAGGAGCTTTAAAGTTTCCATTAGCTCAAGACTTAACACATGCAGTATCAAGTGATTATGGTGTGTTAATTGAAGAAGAAGGTATTACTTTACGTGGGTTATTCATTATCGATCCAGATGGAGTATTAAAATACGGTGTAGTTCAAGATAACAATGTGGGACGTTCTGTTGATGAAACTATCCGTGTGCTTGAAGCATTCCAAAGTGGTGGACTTTGCCCGATTAACTGGAAACCAGGCCAAGCTACTCTATAATTTACACATATAAACGTTAATAAAAACAGTTTAGAAAAAGCTTATCCAATAGGATAGGCTTTTTCTATTCTATCTTAACAGCTTACCGAGATGCTCAATTTTATACGAAGTATCATTATAACACTAATAGGACTGTAGATTTAAAGTAGTGTATAATTATAGTTGATGATTTGAATGGTGGTGAGAGGATTGAATGCACAAAGAGAAAATCAACACTTAGTGTTTGTTTACGGGACATTAAGAGCTGGTCAAGAAAATCACAGTCTATTGAAAGATGCTATGTTAATTGACGCAGATGCCTGGGCGCATGGAATTATGTATAACACAACTTTGGGATATCCAGCTGTATATGATGATTTTGAGAATTTTGTTTATGGTGAGCTATATCAAGTATCTGATTCAGAGCTACAGGTATTAGATGAACTGGAAGATTATCATGGGGATTCTCAATATAATGAATATATGAGAGTGAAGAAAGATATTTACACAAAACAGGGAATTCAAGAAGGCTATGTTTACTTGTATAACCTGCCAGTGACAACGGAGATGCATCGCATTGACACAGGGGATTGGCTTTTGCAAGAGGAAAGTCAAGATTCTCATGAGGAAAGTAATGATTGGCTAAAAGAGAACAGAAAAAGATTTTTGATTCGAACGATTGCTGTAGTATTGTCGTTCGTATTATTGTTTAGTGTGGTTGGGCCATGGTTTCGTATCTTTGCCATACCTTCATTAGATTTATTAAGTACGTCTAGAGAATTAGGGAAAGACCCGATGATTCAGTTATGGAAAAAGTCAATTGTGACAGTGAATACATCAACAGGTAAAGGCACTGGTTTCAACATTCATTCGAGTGGTGTGATTATCACCAATGCACACGTCGTTGATGGTGCGAAGTCAGCGTATGTTGGTTTTGATACAGGTAAAATTTATGATGGCTCCATTAGACAAACGTTCTCTGATATTGATATAGCTATACTCGATATTGAAGGTAAAGACTTACCAGCATTGACATTGGCATTATCGAGCAATTTGAAGATTCACGATAAGGTGATTATTATTGGTAATCCACTAGGATTTTTCCAAATCGTGATGGAAGGGACGTTTCTAGGTATTTCCAAAATAGATAACTGGGAGAAACCGATTCTAGTATTTAATAGCCCTATTGTAAAAGGTACGAGCGGAAGCCCTGTAATCAACCATGATGGTCAAGTTGTTGGAGTGATTTTTGCCCATATTCGGGATAAACAAGCAAACGGTAAAGAGGTAATCTATGGATTAGCAGTGCCGATTGACTATTTAAACGAGCAGGAGATTTCTTCTTACATGTCGAATATAGACAATAACTGACTATTTTCGACACAAAGGAGATTCATATGATATTAACCTATAAAAAGTTATCAATTGTGATACTTTGCTTCGTTGTAATGACAAGCTTTATAGTTACACCTTTTTTCATACAAACTGCTGAGGCAAATGAAAGGATATCTGAGCGATTGATTCGCGTGGGCTTATTAATGCTGCAAGGTGGCCACAATGAAGTAGTGTCTTATGTAACGCTTTCGTCACAGAACGGAATGGAAATAACTCAACCTCAACAGTCGACTCCGATTATGACGCTAGCTGCCAATGAAGAGATGTTGTTTCATTTAGATAACTTCTATCTGTTGTTTGAGGAAACTACAGATCTTAAACGAGCGCAAACGGTTCATTCTGCGTTGGTAGCTGGGAACTATAAACCAGTAATTATTGAAGAAAGTGTATTAGGGGAAAGTAAGTACCAAGTGATTCTTGGGGCGTATGCTTCTATTGCTGACGCACAAACGATGAGAAATAAAATTCAGACAGAATTATCCTATGTTTCCACGATACGAGGGGCCTTTCGTTTACAATCAGGTGCGTACAATGATATCCAAACCGCTCAATCTATGATTTCTAATCTTAGGGTTAAAGGTTTTGAAGCATACTTAGTGACAAGTAGACAAAATGGAAATTTTGTCTACCGTGTCTGGATTGGCAATGAAGAATCAGCGGCAGCAAGGGAAGTACTGTTAACTAAACTGAAATTAGCGTTTGTTGGACAAGAATTTATAAATGCACAATCCACTGAAGGATATTTATTACAGAAACAAGCCAATATTGCTGGGAAGTCTAGCAAAGTGGGCATTATTCCAGTGAATACTAGTAAAATTATTACTCGTCCACTCCTAAATGGCAATGTTCCTACTATTAAAGTCAATGAGAGATTTAACCGCCAATATAGAGGTTTAATAGAGTTAACTGCGCATAATCAGCAATTAGCAGTAATCAATGAATTGCCAATGGATCAATATCTATATGGGGTTGTACCTAGAGAAATGGCTACTGGTTGGCCGATGGAGGCTCTCAAAACACAAGCAGTTATAGCACGAACCTTTGCGATGGGGAGAAATGGGTATGTCATTGCTCATGTAGTTGATGATGTTAAGGATCAAGCCTACTGGGGCTTCTCTATTGAAGCGACAGATACGAATCTAGCAGTTGATCAAACACGTGGACAAGTATTACGTACGGCGACTGGTGCATTAGCCCAAACTTTCTATTCATCCAATGCAGGTGGAATGTCAGCACAAGGGGTTGAAGTTTGGGGTAATAATATAGCATATTTAAATCCTGTGGATAGTTCATTTGATTCGGTAGTATTAGATAGGATTTCTAAGTGGTATCGAGTGATGCTTTCCAATGGTATGACTGGCTACATTCATGCGAACTATGTAAATCCGACGGGTGAAGTCAATCAAGCCGGGTTCCGACGTGCTACTATTAATGGGATGAATGTGAATGTAAGAGCCAATGCTGATATATATCACGAATCTCTTACACGGGTGAATACTGGAGAAAAAGTTGTTATATTTGATGAAGTCTATGAAAATAACGCATATCAGTGGAGTAAGGGACCCTATACTCCTATTCAAATGCGAGATATGATTAATGCAAATCAAAGATCGACCAATCCAATGATTCAAAATCCAGTGACATCTTTAGTCGTATCACAACGTGGCCCATCTGGCCGAGTTATGCAAGTCCGTGCGAATGGGAACGTTGTGAGTGTTTCCAGTCCAGACGCCCACCGTTCTTTGTTTAGAGATCAAAATGGTAGTTTGCGAAGTACTAGATTTGAGATTGATGCTCGAGGATCATATTCTATTTTAGGTGCTAATGGACAGAAAATGTCCTACCCGCAATCCGATACTCCAGCGGTTTTATATGCGATTGATCAATCATCCATCAATGCAACAGTACAACCGAAATTAGTGAATAATAATTCCAATGATTTTCTTATACTGAATAAAGAAAAGAAGATTCGGGTCGCAACCAAGCGACAAGACTATGTATTTAATGGATTTGGTTTTGGTCACGGGTTTGGTTTATCCCAATGGGGTGCCTATGGAATGGCAATGGCCAAAAACTCTCAAGGACAGCCACTGTATACGTATCAAGATATTTTGCATCATTATTATTCTAGGGATGTATACTTGAGTCCAATTGAGTAAAAAATTGTTAATAATCAATAGATTGAATGCTAAGAAAGATTGGATGACCAAAGCATGAGGAACGGAGATAAAGATGAAAGTTCAAGATTTTGATTTTGATTTACCAGAAGAGTTAATTGCCCAATCTCCACTAAAAGACCGAGAAAGCTCACGATTAATGGTAATTGACACACTTAAACAAGAAATATATGATCGAACGTTTAGCGATATCCGAGAGTTTTTACAGGAGGGAGATACCCTGGTATTGAATGATACCAGGGTTATTCCTGCTCGTCTATTGGGAGAAAAGACGGGATCGGGTGGTAAGATAGAATTCTTATTATTAAAGCCAACGGGTGAGGATTGTTGGGAAATCCTTGTAAAGCCAGGAAGAAAGGCTAAAGTAGGTGCTACCTTTGAATTTGGTCAAGGGAAGCTTAAGGCAGAAGTCTTGGAGATAACCCCCGCAGGCGGGAGAATTGTTAAGTTTTACTTTAAAGGGATTTTTCAAGAAATTTTGGATGAATTAGGAAATATGCCATTGCCACCATACATCACGGAGACTCTACAAGATAAGGAACGCTATCAGACGGTGTACTCTAAAAATCCCGGATCTGTTGCAGCTCCGACAGCAGGACTACATTTTACCAAGGAAATCATACAAGAATTACAAGCTAAGGGAATTAGAATTGCATATGTGACGCTACATGTTGGGTTAGGAACATTTCGTCCCGTTCAGGTGGAGAATATATTAGATCACGATATGCACTCAGAATATTATGAAATCACTCAAGAAACGGCAGATATTATAAACGCTACTAAGGAGCAAGGTGGACGCGTTATATCCGTAGGTACTACAAGTACAAGGGTACTTGAAACAGTAGGTCAAAAAGGATATCCTATCCAAGAAGAATCAGGCTGGACTAGTATCTTTATCTATCCAGGATACCGGTTTACTGTGGTCGATGGATTATTAACGAATTTTCACCTACCGAAATCCACATTAATCATGTTAGTCTCTGCCTTTGCGAATAGAGAGTTGATACTGAAGGCGTACAATCATGCAATAAATGAACAGTATCGTTTCTTTAGCTTTGGGGACGCGATGCTACTATTGAAAGGAGCCGAATAATGGCTGTTACTTATGAATTAATCAAAACTTGTAAACAAACAGGTGCTAGACTAGGGAAAATTCACACTCCACATGGAAGTTTTGATACACCGATGTTTATGCCAGTTGGAACATTAGCTACTGTAAAAGCTATGAGCCCAGAAGAGTTAAAAGAAATTGGATCAGGTATTATATTAAGTAATACATATCATCTGTTTCTTAGACCGGGTCATGAAATTGTCAAAGAAGCTGGTGGACTCCATAAATTTATGAACTGGGACCAAGCAATTCTTACAGATAGCGGTGGATTCCAAGTATTTAGTTTAAGTAATTTAAGGAAGATTCGCGAGGAAGGCGTAGAGTTCCGTTCTCATTTGAATGGTGAGAAACTATTCCTAAGCCCTGAGAAGGCAACAGAAATTCAGAATGCATTAGGCGCGGATATTATTATGGCCTTTGATGAATGCCCTCCGTTCCCTGCTGAGTATCAATATGTTAAGGATTCCTTAGAGAGGACGACGCGTTGGGCGAAACGTTGTTTAGAGGCACATGCTAACCCTGACAGACAAGCTCTGTTTGGCATTGTTCAAGGTGGTATGTATAAAGATTTGCGCATAGAAAGTGCCCAGCAATTATTAGACCTTAACTTTCCAGGATATGCAATAGGTGGATTAAGTGTAGGGGAATCGGCTGATTTGATGTATGAAATGCTCGAACATACAGTACCAATTCTACCGCAAAACAAGCCACGATATTTAATGGGTGTTGGGGCTCCTGAGAACTTAGTGGAAGGTGTAATGCGTGGGATTGATATGTTCGATTGTGTTCTACCTACGAGAATCGCAAGAAACGGTACGATGATGACGAGTAAAGGCAAGCTTGTCATTCGCAATGCTGAATATGCTAGGGATTTCCGTACAGTAGATGAGAACTGCCAGTGTAAGGTTTGCCAAAATTATTCTCGTGCTTATATTCGACATTTAATTAAATGTAACGAAATTTTTGGATTCCGACTTACAACTTATCATAATCTGTACTACTTAATTAATCTCATGAAACAAATCCGTCAAGCGATTGCAGAAGATCGTTTAGCAGACTTCCAAAAAGAATTCTATGCCATGAGAAGTTAATCTTCTAATTATGTTGATAGAATAGGACAAAAACTATATAATATAAATATTGTGAAAGGAGGCATACATATATGGATCAAATCGTTGGATTTTTACCTCTTATTATTATGTTTGCAATATTCTACTTTTTGTTAATCCGTCCTCAACAAAAACGTCAAAAAGAGCGTAACGTAATGTTAGACAACCTTAAAAAAGGCGATAAAGTTGTTACACTTGGCGGTTTACATGGAGTAATTGCAGAACTAAATGATGATTCTATGGTAGTAAAAGCAGGGGAAACGAAACTTACATTTGAACGTTCTGCTGTTTCTTACGTGAAAAACGAAGAATAATAATTGCACATATAAAAACGGAAAAGTGATATAAACTTTTCCGTTTTTTAATTTAATTGGCACATCAGAAATATAATTGAGCTATATACAGAGATCACGTCAACTATATAATTTCTACTTGCTCATTTAAATACTATTCTATTTATAATAGTAGAACCACGCAATATCAGGGAATAATTGTTGACCAAATAATGTGACCTGGTCTTCTGTATACGGTAACTTGTTCTTAATTTTCTGGGCTTGTAAGAGATACTTTCTATATTGTCTTGCATAGTTCTTCCTCTTCGTTTTGAGGCTTCCACGCTTAAGGCGAATCGCATCCAAAAAACTTAAGGTTACAGGTTTCCTTGTTGTTTCGTTTCTATGTGTCCAACAGCCTGTTGTCGGGTTGAGAAGATATTCTTGTAAGAATTGGTGACCATACACCGCCACGAACTGAATTGCCGCAATCATATAATCAAATGTCGCTTGATCGAGAGTATAGTGGAAATTGACCCTAGTCCAACCAGGCTTCATAGCTCCATGACCTAAATGAATCGCCTCTCTAATCCTTTCTAGTTTCTTATAACTAAGATTAAGCAGCTTAGCGCCATACGGACCAGCGCAATCACAACCAGCGCGTGATTGGATTCCGAACAAGTCACTCAACAATTTGGATACAAAACCGTGGTGCAAAAATCCGTTCTTATATCGAATGAGAAAAGACATAATCGCAATTCTGTTTATCGGGTTTTGATTTCCGAGAATTACAATATTATCAAACTTGCTTAATTCAGCAAATGCTTTTTTTATATATACAGACTCAATGTCTTCTATTTTTCCCTCACCGATTTGATGTTTCAATTCTAGTGCCATTGCTGCACGGATTCCCTGCATAATTCCAGGTGTGCCTGCCGTTTCCCGCCGTTCTAAGTCATCTAAGTATTCCTGATCATAATTTGTCACGAACCGAACCGTGCCACCACCAGCAGTAGTTGGGGAATTCTGATTATTATAAATTGCGTTATTTATGATCAATATTCCGCTTGAGTTTGGACCGCCAAGGAATTTATGCATTGATAAGTAGATACCATCGAAATAGCAGTTGTTGTCTTTGGTCATGTGAATCTCGACGTAAGGTCCGCTAGCAGCAAAGTCAAAGAATACATATCCACCATATTGATGCATGATTCTAGCAATCTCATACATCGGAGACTTAATACCCGTAACATTGGAAGCAGCAGAAAAAGAGCCAATCTTCATTCGGTGTTTATATAGTGGATTACTTACGTGCTTTTTTAAAGCGTTGAGATCAAAGAGACCATTGGTATCAAGGCCAATTTTTACAACTTCAGCATGACCTTCGCGCCATTGAAGCTCATTCGAGTGATGCTCGTATGCACTAATAAATACAACGGGTCTATTTGCATCGAATTTCTTATCAAACGCTTGGACAATTGCCTTTTCTTTGGCACTCAAATTAGGTTTTTCGAAAAAGTCGCTACGGCGTCTCCAGTATTCGGGAGTTTTGTAGATACCTAAAATTTTCGAGAGTTTATCTATAGCGCCAGTCGCTCCTGTACCCGTAGCAATGATACTGTAGTTCGTACCTGCTCGTACCAGTTTTCTAATTTTATTGATGGCGTCGTTATACAATTCCGTCGTGTACTTACCTGTATAGTCATCCTCAGTATGGGTATTCGCATAACTTTCACTGATATTCCAATAGTAATTTTCTAGAAAACGTAAGCATTTACCCGACGCAGTATAATCGGCGTAGGTTATCAAACGTTTGCCAAAAGGTCCTATCATAAAGCTTCCATAACCTAAAGTCTCATAGCGGAAAAAATCTATATCCACATTTAACACCTTCTATCTCATTTCATCTAATATAAAAGCCTATTACTTATTGCTATAGCTAATATATGATGATTCTCAAACAGGTGTACCAATAAAGAAAACTTGGCATTCGCCAAACCTCAGGCGATGAGAATGCCTTAGTTGCACTTATGTACATCAGATAAAATTTATAAATTCTGATGTACTAAAAAAACCACCCCAAATGGTGGCTTTTAAAAATCAGTTGCGATAATATCTTGAAAATTCTGAAACGGGAGATAGGATATCCCGTTTTTTTGACAATGGATTGCCAGCTTATCTTTAGCAAAGACACGGTCAGCAGTTTCGGCAGCTTGATAGTCGGTATATCCATCTCCTATGAATGTCACATGGTCTAATTTCTGATACTTCTTAATAATATCTCGTTTACTAACGCCAAGATTTGGCGTACTCATTGAATGGTAGGGAAATGATGCTTTCCAAATACCGTTGTCAAAATACAATTCGTTAGCATAGACTTGAATATCTTCTATCATATACTGTTTGAGAATTGAATGAATCAGTAAAGAATAGCCATCACTTACGATCGCTATTCTTTTTTGATGCCTTATGCAGTGGTTGAAAAATGCAGGGAAGTAAGGATCGATTTCAATTCCTTTGATGACTTGTAATAGCGTTTCTTCCGTCATATCTAAGATGGATAGCATCTTATCCGTCATCTGAGGAGTAGAGAGACGACCAGATTCCCATTCTTGTTCTAAAATTGTAGTATCCGCCGTTGCGAAATGATCAATCATCGTAGCGCAACTACACTGCTTACTAATTGTTTTATCAAAATCAACGAGATATATCATGTTTGTCACCTATTTGTTGGATGGAAATACGTTATTTATCCATAGTATAACACGAGAATAGGCTCCTAACTATCACTAAAATTAACTCCAATAATTCCTCCAATCACACCTATCAGTAATGTAATGATCGATTGCGTGAGAGCAGTTACGTTAAATGTAACATCAGAGAATAGAAGGCTGCCCGTGACGAAAATGAATAATATGTAACTTAGAGCAGTTAAGCCTCCGTAGTACCACCCCTTTTTCCCAGCACTAAAACCAGCTTTCATAGAGCCAACAATCACCCCGAGAATATGAATGGCATAGGTAACGCTTTGAATTGCAGTTTCTGGAATACCGGTGAAATTTACTACTAAGATTAAAATGAATAATAGACTTAAAGATACTAAAAATGTCCACATAAAGCCCAGTGAAATAGGATGTTTCATAGACATTATAACGCCTCCCAAAAAACAAATTCTTTTTTAAAAACTATGTTGGACATCAATAAACTATGAGTTTTTTTTATTTTTATAAAAAATCTTTGTATTGGTTTTTTTATCGTTTTTCTTTCATATGTTTTTAGTGAAGGGGGACGAGGCGAAATGATTTTTGTGGAATTTGCTGTTGCATTGTTTTTCATCTTGTTAGGTGCTGAATTATTCACAAATGGTGTAGAGTGGCTTGGGAAGAAGCTGAATCTTTCAGAAGGCGCCGTTGGTAGTGTGTTAGCGGCTGTTGGGACGGCGATGCCCGAAGCGATAATCCCTGTCATTGCGTTAGTTTCTAATAAAGGAGATGCTGCGTTAGAGATTGGAACTGGGGCTATTTTAGGAGCGCCACTAATGCTCAGCACAATTGCTATGTTTGTGGCTGGTGTATCTGTAGTTATTTTTTCTAAAAGGCGAAAAACTAATAAATTTCAGCTCAATTCACTCATTATTCGAAGAGATTTGCGTTTCTTTGTCATAGTTTATGTTTTTGCGATGTTGGCCGGGGTAATCCCTTCGCAGCTAGCTAAATATATCATTGCGATAGGATTAGTTACTGTATATATCTATTATGTGTTCCAAACTATTCGCTGTGAATCACCGTTAGATGGGTCAGATATTCCTCCATTGACATTTGCGAGAAAAATGAAGAATCCTCCGACATGGATTGTGTTGAGTCAAGTACTCGGTGCACTTGGAATCATTATTGTAGGTGGACATTTGTTTGTCGATGCTATAGAAAATGGTGCTCTATTACTCGGGATTTCGTATTTCGTGTTAGCTACATTGATTATTCCGATTGCAACCGAATTACCAGAGAAATTTAATAGCGTAATTTGGATTCGTCAAAAGAAAGACACCCTAGCTCTAGGGAATATTACAGGCGCAATGGTTTTCCAAAGCTCGATTATCCCAGCGATAGGTATAACACTAAGTCCTTGGAAACTAGAAGGATTGGCACTACTAACAGGGCTATTAACTTTATTTGCAGGTTTTATATTATTGGCTCAAATCTCCATAAAAAAAGAAATTACTCCTAAAATGCTTATGCTGAATGGTCTATTATACCTAATTTTTATTGTCGTAGTTTTACAATATTAATAATTAAAAGAGTCGTTATTTTTGGACTATTTTTTGTCAGTGTTCAATATATTGATAGCGATAAGGGGACAGGGGGGAACTTCATAGATGTTCGATGTATTTCAAGAACTTGCTAATTTCCAAGTTCATATCGCTATTATTATCTTTTTACTAACGTATGCATTGATTATAACTGAGAAAATGAATCGCGCCATTACTGCATTACTAGGTGCAGTTTTAATGATTATCTTTGGTATTATCAACCAAGAAAATGCACTTCGACATATTGAATGGGGTACCATTGGCTTACTTATGGGTATGATGATTATTGTTGGTATCACGCAACAAACGGGCCTATTCTCATATATTGCAATTAAAGCGGCGAAACTAGTCAATGGCGAACCGCTGTACATTTTAATATCATTGGCCACATTGACAGCAGTGTTTTCCGCGTTATTAGATAATGTAACTACAGTTCTATTAATCGTACCCGTTACACTTTCAATTACCCGCGTATTGAAAATTGACCCAATACCGTTTTTAATGACAGAAATTATTGCTTCTAATATCGGTGGAACAGCTACATTAATTGGTGATCCACCAAATATTATGATAGGGCCAGCCGCAAACCTTGACTTTAATGCTTTTTTAGTAAATTTAGGACCAATTAGCTTAATGATTTATTTAGTTGTAATCACTTGTATATGTTTCATCTATAGAAAACAGTTAAGAATATCTACGGCAGATAAAATGCAGATACATAAAATCAATGAAAAATTATATTTACAAAACATACCATTGCTAATAAAATCTGTTGTCGTATTACTCCTTACCATTATAGGCTTTGTATTTCATCATAGTCTAGGACTAGAGGCAGCTACGATTGCTATGGCCGGAGCAGTCTTACTCATGTGTATAGGTCTAGGTGAAAAAGAAATTCATGATGCGTTTCAAAAGATTGAATGGGTCACAATATTTTTCTTTGTAGGACTATTTATCCTAGTAGGAGCCTTGGTAGAAATAGGACTAATTAAGCAATTAGCACTCTATGCCATTGATTTAACGAAAGGTGACGTAGTTTTCACTTCCATTTTACTCATTTGGATGTCTGGAATTTTCTCAGCCATTATAGATAACATTCCATTTGTTGCAACTATGATACCTTTGATTCAGACGATTGGGAGTCTAGGGGGGATATCAGACCTAGAGCCGTTATGGTGGTCGTTAGCTTTAGGAGCGTGTTTAGGTGGCAACGGATCACTCATTGGTGCCTCTGCAAACGTGATTGTAGCAGGCATGGCTTTAAAAGATGGTAAGGAAATTACCTATCTTGGATTTCTTAAGTTAGGCGCTCCCCTGACATTACTATCACTTGTCATGGCAACAATCTATGTATATCTAATGTTTTTGACTTAGGTCTTTAGTGAAGACCTAAGTTTTTTTATGTCTTTAGTAGGTAGTAGAAAATGAAACCTTATGCTGATTTCATCGTGATTTTATTTGCCATACAATGTAAGAAAGGATCTTTCTAGGAGGTGCAAATATGAGTCAAAAAATCTATGATCACTCAATCAAACCTATAGATTTCTGTGATGATGGAGATGTGTTAGGAGAAGATATATTCTCTGACCATGGTAAATTAATATTGGCCCAAGGCACGGAGCTCAATAAAGATCTTATTCGTAAATTAAAGAGTATGGGAATATTTGCAATACAGATTCGTTTTTCAACAGAAAATAAAAATAGTGACACGGTGTATTATAATACCGCTCATAAACAAATTATTACCGATGCGTATCGTGCCATAGAAACTATACTATCCGTGCTTTGGAACAGAAAGACGATTTCTGTCAAAGAGCATGAGCAGCATTTAGTGAATCTCGTGCAAACGACTATGTCTTCAGGAGACATATTAGACATCATTCAACAAATTCAAGTGTACGATGATTATACATGTAAGCATTCACTGGCAGTAGGCACTTATGCTACACTGCTCGCTACTTGGTTAGGATATGGTGAAAGTGACGTAAAGACAATTGGACTTGCAGGGTTACTTCATGACATAGGAAAGACAAAAGTGGATTTGGAGATTATCAATAAGAAGGACTCATTAAATTTTAGTCAATGGGACAAGGTACATCGTCATCCTGTGTATAGCCATGATATTATTAAGTTTAACGGTTTTCATGATCAGCATTTATTAAAAGCGATTGCTCAGCATCACGAACGAAATGATGGAAGTGGTTATCCTAAGGGACTAAGGGCAAAGGATATCCACCCGTACGCACAAATTATTGCTGTAGCAGACTCTTATCATGCAATGACAACAGACAAAAGTTACGGAAAAAAGAAATCTCATGTGGATGCTTTAAAGGATTTATGGAATGACGCATTTTGCAAACTCGATCCAGAAATTGTGCTGGTGTTCATTAACGGTATGATGGGGAAATATATGGGTAGAATATGTCAGCTAACGAATGGCGAGGCAGGGAAAGTCGTATTTATTCATCGCGATGAACCGACGAGTCCGATTGTAAGGGTTGGTCGTGGGGAACAAGCGAAGTATTTAGACTTGCGCTACGAAAAGCGAATAAAAATAAAAGAAATATTATAGTAAAACGCAATAAGTTTTGTTACACTATCTGTATACCTGAGTAAAGGTGGAGATAAGGTAATATGTTTCAACAATTGCGCCAAATTCCTGTAATGAATGAGCTTTCAGATATTACATTAGAGGAAATTATGAATAATATAATTATAAAAGACTATCGTGCAGACGAGATGATTTATGTAGAAGGTGAACCATCTCAGTATGTATTTTTAGTTGTGAGTGGAAGGATTAAAATCACGAAAGTAAGTTCCACTGGCAGAGAGAAAATCCTGCATATTATCCGTGAAAATGAGATGTTTGGTGAACAAGCGATTTTTGAAGATGGAATGAATCCCGCTTCCGCGAAAACAATCGAAAAATCGGTGATATTCCTGATCCGCTTAGAGACAGTGAAAAAGCTGATGATAGAAGATAATCGGTTCTCAAAAATGTTATTACAGGTTATGAACTTGAAATTAAAACAAGCATATAGACAGATCATTAATTTGTCATTTAAAGACACGTATAGTAGATTAGCTAGTCGTATATTTAAGCTTTCAAGGGACCATGGAGTTCGCCATGAATACGGACTTTTTATTAAAGCGAAGCTAACACAACAAGAGTTAGCAGATTATGTGGGTACTTCACGGGAAACAATCAGTAGAATTCTATCGGATTTAGTTCAAAAGGAAATTCTGCATGTCGATCGCCATAAGATTTATGTGAAAGACGTGGATGCATTAAAAGAACTAGCGCTTGGAAGTGTGTAGCATAGTATAAAATTGGATAAGCCTTCACTGCATATAGGGCAGACCATACGGTCAAAATACCTATAGCTAAGCAGTGGAGGTTTTTTTATGGAGGAGCTTATAACAAGTTTATCGAGAACTTTGTTTATCTATTTCTTCATATTAGTTGTTATGAGGGTTATGGGGAAAAGAGAACTTGCTAAGTTGTCAATTTTTGACTTAGTGGTCTTTATCATGATTGCTGAACTAGCTGCAGTAGCAATCGAAGACGTGAGTAAACCTTTATTACAAATGCTAAGTCCGATTATTCTTGTAATGGCTTTACAAATTGTAATTTCCTATGTAAGTCTCAAACAGATTAGTTTCAGAAATATGATTGAAGGTAAGCCTGTCATGATTATAGAGAATGGTAAGATCAACGATAAGGAAATGCAGAAACAACGATATGATATTAATGATTTACTCTTGCAATTACATGAGCAAAAAGTGAAAAATGTTGGAGATGTTGAATTTGCAATATTAGAAACATCAGGAAAACTTACGGTTTTTACCAAAGAATCGAATTCAAAACAAAGTGACAACAGTAATGGTAAAAACAATAATTCCAAGAAGCAAGAAGATGCTAAAGAAGCCCAAGAGGATAAATATATACAAGCAATAGAGATTGGTGATTATGTGCAAGACCAAAAATTCCAAACCTCTCTTCAGACAGACATTCGTTTTCTAGGTTTGCCTTTGACTTTAATATCTGACACTAGGGTGCAGGACGATAATTTAGAGAAAATACAACAGACACGGTTTTGGTTAAAGAATATGATTCAAGAAGCAGGTTTTAAAGAATTTAAGGATATTTATTACATGAGCATTGATGAAGATGGTAAAATTTACATAGATGCCCGCGAATATGATACTTAAAATTCTAAGGATATTATTATTTGCGGTTAATGATTTTAAAGCGTATAAGGTCTTCCGTGGATAATAATTTCATTCCTAATAAAAATAGGATATAAACGACGAGTGAGCAGAAGCTTACAAGAGATACATGTAACCAATCCTTGCTGTTACTGAATAAGTGATTTCCGATAACAGTTGAAAGAATTAATACGACAGTAATAAAACAGAATTTTAAAATATCAGAAATAGGATACTGAACCTTAATATATTTTAACGTACTACGTAAATGTAATAATGTTACAGAAACGAAACTAATCCCGATGGCAATAACGGCTCCTATAATACCTAAAGATGGTTGCGTTGCAAGAAAATATACAGCGGCAAGTTTAATGATAGCTCCAAATAAACTGTTATACATCGTTTCGTTTGCTTTTCCTAGTCCTTGAAGAATTCCTGCTAACGGTGATTGTAAATATAAGAAGATCCCCAGTGGTGCTAATATCTGTAATGCCGTTTTTATTTCAGGCTGATTATATAGAACTTTCCCTAATAGTTCTGCTTGTGTGAATAATATTACGGAAAAATATACACTGATAATTAAACTGAAGTGGATGGATTGTCGTACACGAGTAGTGATAGACTTGCTTTGTTCTAATGCATTGGCCTCAGAAATAGAAGGAATTAGTGTGACTGACAATGAGTAAGTGAACACCGTAGGAAATAATAATAGTGGAATCACCATCCCCGCTAATTGTCCATAATACGCCGTAGCTGCATAGGTTGCAACGCCAGCAATGGCAAGACTTTTAGCAATTACTATCGGCTCGAGTGCATACGTCAATGAGCCGATTGCGCGGCTAAACGTGATGGGTATAGCAGTTTGGGCGATGCTGTATAATACTTGACGGCGCGATTGTTTCTTTACTTTTTGTACGATAGGAGTGTCAAAGGGACGATTTCGAAAGCGAAGATAATACGCGAATAATATAATTAACCCCATCAACTCGCCACAAACCATTCCAACCATTGCTCCTGCAGTGGCATACTCTACACCTTTTGGAAGCCATAAATTAGCAAAGTAGATTACGGCAGATATTCTTAGAATCTGTTCGAAAATTTGCGATACTGCCGTTGGATTCATATTTTGTAAGCCCTGGAAGTAACCACGCAATATAGCGGATAATGCGGCAATTGTAATAATCGGAGACATAGCAACTAATGCATAATAGGATCGTTCATCTTGTAGGAACGTAGTAGAAATCATAGGTGCATAATATATTAATAGCACTGTAAATATTGCACTAAGGACTGTGACGATTAAGAAAGATAAATATAGGATTCTGCGCACTCTACGACGTGTATTCTCCACAACAGCTTCTGCAACTAACTTGGAGATTGCAACAGGTAAGCCAGCAGTTACAATTGTAATAATCAGTATAAGGATGGGGAAGGCCATCTGAAACAAGCCCATACCTTCCGCACCTATAATCCTTGATAAAAAGATTCTATACACAAAGCCCAATACTCTAGAAATTAAGCTAGCAGCAATCAATATTAATGTACCTTTTATAAAGGTTTGTTTCATAAGAAACCTCATCCTCTTCGACAGTTTGTACATTTTATTCGATAACTTAATCTTCTATGCTAGATTGTTTACGGACGGAATCGTGTGTGCTATACTGTTTATGTTACATAGCCAATAGGAGGGGAATTTATGAAACACATCAAGATATTAAGTAGGAATACATTACAAGATTCAATTCATACAGGTGCTTGTGGCGAATGCCAGACTTCATGCCAATCCGCATGTAAGACATCAGTAACTATTGGAAATCAAGTGTGCCTACAAAAAGAACAGAAATAATAAAGGACCCAATGGCTGGGTCTCTTTTTTCGTAATTCAGAGGAATCAATTTGGAGGGTTTATGGATAATTCAATACATCAATTTCGTGTGAAAGATAAATTCCTGGTTTTTGATATAGCAAGCAATACATTATTAGAGTTTGACGCATTAAGCTATCGAGTATTAGAGTTGTTCCGATGCGGGCATGATATAGATTCAATTATACAAACGATGAAAACAGAAGGTTTTACAGAGTCTTCTGAAGAAATATCGGATACCTATCAAGATATACTAACATTGAAAAGTGACAAAGTTATTTTTACTAAAGAAGTCGTGCCAAGCCACTCGCTATTCGGGAATGACACGATTATTAAAGCTATGTGTCTGCATATTGCACATGACTGTAATTTGCGCTGTAAATATTGCTTTGCTGCTAGTGGACATTTTGGCGGCAATCGAACAATGATTGATGTGGAAACAGGGAAAGCAGCCATCGATTTTTTAATTGAGCACTCGAAAGGGCGTCAACATATCGAAATCGACTTTTTTGGTGGAGAACCTCTGATGAATATGGAGGTAGTAAAAGAGCTTGTCGATTACGCTAAACAGCAAGAGAAACAACATCATAAGATTTTCAAACTTACATTAACGACGAATGGACTCCTGTTGAACGAAGAGATACGTGATTATTTAAATGAGCAAGGAATTAGTTTAGTTCTGAGTCTTGATGGTCGCAAGGAAATAAACGATAAAATGAGACATACATTGGATGGAGAAAGCTGTTACGATGTCATTGTCCCAAATTTGAAAGAGACTGTAAAAGGCAGAAATCACGATAATTACTATCTACGAGGTACCTATACCAGCGAGAACTTAGATTTTGCGGCAGATGTATTACACATGAGGGATTTAGGCTTTGAATATATATCTGTTGAGCCAGTTGTTGCACCTGAGAACTTGAGCTATGCATTAACGGAAGAACATGTCGATACAATTCGCAACGAATATCGAAAGCTTGCGGATGAATATATTGCTTCTAAAGGAACAAATCGAGAGTTCTCTTTCTTTCACTTCGATGTAGATTTAGAAAATGGACCATGTGTCGCTAAGAGACTTTCAGGTTGTGGTGCAGGTCATCATTATGTGGCAGTTACCCCTGAGGGAGATATATATCCTTGCCATCAATTTGTTGGTAGACAAGAGTTTTTACTTGGAAACGTAACCGAAGGCATTACGCAACATCAGTTAATTGAGCAATTTAAGAACAACAATGTATACACGAAAGTAAAGTGTAGAGAATGCTGGGCACGCTATATGTGTGCTGGTGGTTGCCATGCAAATGCCTATGCGTTTAATCAAGATTTATTAGAACCTTATGAAACAACTTGTGCGATTACGAAAGACCGCTTAGAAACAGCTTTATATATTAAAGCACTAGAATTAGCTGAAGAGTAATCTACATTAGAATATAGAAAGTAAGGTGATAAATTGAAAGATTACATTTTACTAATCGTTGATATGTTATCATCATTACCTAACGAATTGATAGTAGTTATCATCGCGGCATTACCAATTATTGAGTTGCGAGGGGCTATTCCAGTGGGGGTAGAACTTGGCTTGCCGATTTTTCAGGCATGGTATTTAAGTATTCTTGGGAATTTACTGCCAATTCTCCCTATCCTTTATTTCTTTCAGCCATTATCGAATTATCTTATGCGATATCGAATCTACCAGAAATTCTATGATTGGTTATACAATCGTACGATGAGAAAAAGTGATAAGGTTCAGCAATGGGGAGCGTTGGGATTAGTACTTTTTACAGCAGTACCATTACCGACAACAGGGGCTTGGACCGCCTGTTTTGCAGCAATACTTTTCCGTATTCCCGTACGTTTATCTTTCTCTGCCATAAGTCTTGGTGTAGTACTTGCAGGGTTTATCGTAGCGTTTTTGAGTAATATGCTTCTAGGTTGAAGGACTATTTTTTCTGTTGTGGAATTATAGGGGAAGTAGCTATACGATAAGGTACAATGGAGATATGACAGATAACGATGAGACATAACGAAGAAATATATCCTGTTAACTGGGAGGATTACGATGCAGAAGCATGATGTAAACGAGTTTGAAATGGACACTACTTTGCGCCAACAATTAGAACAAACAGAAGAAACACCTCTAAAAGAAACAGAAGTAGATATTAAAATCATAGATAAAATTGCTGACGAAGAAATAGTAGAAGAAAATAAAGAAGAAGTTGAGGACGAAGAAGTAATAGAAGAAACAAAAGATGAAATTGCAGACGGAGAAGTAACAGAAGAAACAAAAGATGAAGTTGCAGACGAAGAAATAAAAGAAGAAGTTGCTATGGAAGAAACAGTGGAAATAGAAGAGGATGTTCTGAGTCCAGAGGAAAGAGACAGAATTAAGAAGGCTTTGGAAGATATGTGTAAAATGAAGTCGGAGGAATTTCTTTTATTGGGGATTCAGACAACACCAGAACAGATATGGTCATGTGTTTCTCATCAGTATAAGAAGGAATATCCGGAATTACACCAAATCGTAAACGACATCCTATCTTTGAAGACATCAAAATTCATGAACTGGTTAATCATCCAGAACCAACGTGGACTTTTATAGCCCTTAGGGCTTTTTTGTTTTTGTTTGACTTTTTATTTTTATTATCAGTATAATAGTTTTATTGCTTTTTACCTGAAGAAGGTATCATTTGATTGATTATAGAAATCCTTAGAGGAGGACATAGCAACATGGTGAAATGGAACAAGCTCATACTCTTTGTCCTAGTAACAGTATTGATTTTTGGTATTACATTGTTCAACGGTGTAGAAAAAGCCAAGGAGATTACACTAGGTCTAGATTTGCAGGGTGGATTTGAAATTCTTTATCAAGCAGTAGCAACGACAGATACAGAGTTAACGAATGAAAATTTACAAAACACTGTAGCAGCCATTGATGAGCGTATTAATCGCCTAGGTGTTGCAGAGCCAAGTATAGATATTGAAGCGAATCATAGAATTCGTGTGCAATTGGCAGGGATTGAGAATCAAGATGAAGCAAGAGCAATTATTGGTACTACTGCGAAATTAGAATTTGTTACGGAAGATGGACAAGTTGTGATGACTGGTCATGATTTACGTAGTAATGCGAAATACGTACCAGATGAAATTAATCGTCCAACAGTATCCATCTCTTTTAAAGAACCAAGTTTGTTCGCAGAAGTTACAAGGGTAAATAAAGGCAAAGTCATTGCTATTATGTTAGATGGTGATGTCATTAGTGCACCTGTAGTAAACGACGTAATTATTAATGGAGATGCAGTAATCACTGGCATGGAGTCGATTGCAGAGGCAAATCGTTTAGCATTATTGTTAAACTCGGGAGCACTGCCTTTAGAATTACAAGAAATTAATTCGACTAGCGTCGGTGCTACGCTAGGGCAGATTGCATTAGAGAAGGGTGTTTATGCAGTAATGATAGGTGCAATTATAATTGTGCTCTACATGATGCTGTACTATAGAGTGCCAGGTGTTGTAGCTGTTATTTCTTTAGTGGCTTATATTTATCTAATTATCAATCTGTTTGTGATTATGGAATTCACTTTAACATTACCTGGGATAGCAGCGATTATCCTTGGTATTGGTATGGCAGTAGACGCGAACATCATTACCTATGAACGTGTTAAGGAAGAGATACGGAATGGTAAGACAATATTGTCATCTGTGTTAACAGGTTCGAAGAAGTCACTTTCTACAATCTTAGATGCGAATATTACTACTATTTTAGCAGCTGCTATATTATTTATATTCGGAACGGGGCCGATTAAAGGTTTCGCTTTAACACTGATTGTAAGTATTGTTGTAAGCTTACTTACAGCCGTATTGTTATCTCGTTGGCTATTAGTGTTACTTGCTCAAAGCAATTTCTTTAAAAAGACAGAGTTATTTGGCGCGAAGGGAGGCGAATTGAAATAATGAAGTGGAATTATGACCTCGTTTCTCATCGTAAGTTATATTTTATTATTTCTCTTGTCATTGTTCTGATTGGTGTCGGCTCTTTGCTTGTCCAAGGCTTAAACCTAGGGGTGGATTTTGTAAGCGGTTCGCGTATTACTGCTCATCTTGGAGAACCATTCGACGGTCAAGAAGTTCAGGAAATTTATACGGAGTTAGGCCTTACACCAAGTGTGATTCGATCAGCTGGAGACGATAATGACATTGCTATCGCGCGATTTGACACGACTTTAGATAACGAATTGTTACCACAAATAAAAGCGGCATTTCAGCAACAGTTCCCAAATTTCCAAGGAATTGAAGAGAGTAGTGTATCGCCTCAAGTTGGTAAGGAATTAGCGCAAAAAGCAATCTATTCTGTACTAATTGCATCCATCTTTATTATAATTTATGTGGCATTCCGATTTGAATATCGTTTTGCGATTGCAGGAATTATAGCGTTATTACATGATGCCTTTGTGGTTATCACAATCTTTTCTTTATTCCAATTGGAAGTGAATCTTCCATTTATTGCTGCAGTCTTAACAATCATCGGTTATTCAATCAATGATACGATTGTAGTCTTTGACCGTATAAGAGAAAATCTAAAGTATGCAAAAATCAAACAACCTAGCGATTTAGCTCAAGTAGCAAACGATAGTTTAATGCAAACCATGACTCGTTCCATTAATACGGTAGTAACTGTATTGTTTGGTGCCATTGCACTTGTAATTTTTGGTGGAGAAAGCTTGCGTTACTTCTCAATTGCTTTGACAATTGGATTAGTCGCTGGTGCTTATTCATCGATCTTTTTAGCAACTCAGATTTGGCTTTCTTGGAAGATTAGAGACTTTCATAAAATTAAAGAAAATCAAGCAAATTAACCGCGATTCTGCGGTTTTTTTCTTTTCAAAATATTGTAATATCATTATAATATCTCTATATGATTACAAAGGGGCGCGTACGGTATGCAATGGAATATTATTTTGTTTTTGGCTTTTGCGTTAGTGATAGCTGCGTTTGCGGTTGTCAATATGGATACGGTCACAATTAATTATCTTTTCGGGGACACGACAGTTCCTTTAATTTTAATTATTATAGGTTCAGCACTGGCAGGCTCATTGATGATTGCTTCCTTTAATATCATGACTCAAATGTCCAACTATCGTAAAATTAAAGAGTTAAAAGAAAGAATTATGTTTTTAGAGTCAGAACTAGCAGATTATAAACAAGAAAAAGAGCAGCAAGACATAACGCATTTCTCTTTTGATGATAATGTAATAATAGATGAAAAGAATTAGCAAGAAGAGAATCAACAATAACCGAATCAACATGAACGTATCAACATGAATCGAATCAGCAAGAACCTTAATAAGAGCCCTGAGGCTCTTTATTAATTTAGTGATTACACTTATAATGGAAAGGTTGAAAGGTAGTGGTTTAATGTTAAGGAGTAAGAAACGTTGGATACTTCCAGATGCTTATTTCCAATCTGGGAGTTTCGTTGAATATATAATGAAGAACAGAGGATTTTCGATAGAAAAACTGCAAAAATTTTTATCACGAGATGAGTCGCAGCTTTTTTCACCTTTTACTATGAAAGGGATGAAAAAGGCTGTTTCACGGATTGTAACGGCGATTGAAAATGAAGAAAGAGTTTTAATATATGGCGATTATGACGCTGATGGGGTGACGGCAACGAGTATACTATTGCTGACCCTGCGCTCTATGAAAGCGTTAGTAGAATTCTATATACCGAATCGATTTTCAGAAGGGTACGGACTGCATGCAGAGGCGATTGAACAAGCTCATAATCGAGGCGTACGTTTAATCATAACGGTTGATACAGGAATATCCGCTATAAAAGAAGTAGAGTTAGCAAATGATTATGGTATCGACGTCATTATAACGGATCATCATGAACCAGGAATAGAAATACCGAATGCATATGCAATCTTGAATCATAAATATGCCCTGTGTGAGTATCCTGAACAGTACCTAGCAGGGGTCGGTGTAGCTGTAAAACTAGCTTCAGCTTTGTTGTTCAGGCTACCATACGAATACCTTGATATTGCTGCCTTAGGCACTGTGGCCGATTTAGTACCACTTTTGGGTGAGAATCGAATCATCGTATCCAAGGGACTAGAGAAGATAAATAGTGATCCGTGTATAGGAATAAGCGCTTTAATCGAAATAGCCGGACTAAAGGATAAACCGATATCCACAGGTCATCTGGGATTTCAATTAGGCCCAAGGATTAACGCAGGCGGTAGATTGGATACAGCAGAAATTGCAGTTAAACTATTAACTACTACGGATCCACTGGAAGCTCAGACACTTGCGAAGACGCTAGATGAGATTAATGTTAGAAGACAAGAACTAGTGGAGCAAACGTATCAACAGGCAGAAGAAGTACTGCTTCAAGGAGATTATTTAAATAACAATCAAGTTATTGTATTAGCAGATGAAAGATGGAACCATGGAGTCATAGGGATTGTGGCATCTCGATTGCTAGAAAGATATTATCGACCAGTATTACTGATTGCGTTAGAGGACGAAATTGGGAAAGGCTCGGCTCGTAGTATAGAGAACTACCATATGTTTGAGGTATTACAGGAATGTCAGCATCTCCTTTTAAAATATGGTGGGCACGCTATGGCAGCTGGTTTTTCGATTCAAAAGACCCAAATTGCTCATTTGCAAGATGCTTGTAATGAGCTTGCGAATCAGCGTTTAAAACGGGAAGATTATATACAAACATCGTCAATTGATATTCTATTAAATATCCCGGAAGTTGCCAAACGGCAGGACGAGATACCTTCTATTGAAAACTTAGCGCCATTTGGCATTGGTCATTCGCAACCGAAATGTATGATAAGCGGAGCAATTCTGCAGCAAATTCAGTGGCTAGGAAAAGATAAACAACATGTAAAAATTACAGTGGGTAATCAACGAGAGAAGTTAGACGCTATTGGATTCCACTGGAGAAATCGAGTGGACGATTTTATCAATCATTGTTTGTCGATGCAAATCCGTTTCGAGTTAATCGGGGAACTTACCATCAATGAGTGGAATGGCAATCGCAATACACAGCTCGTACTTCACGATTGTTCTGTTTCTCCGATACAGTTTTTACGTGATAAAGAACATATTGATCAATTGAAAGGTTTTTTGGAGAAGTATGATTTCCGTGTAGAAGTTATTTCGATAGAAGATATTGAGTTAGAACAGCTAGCTAACACTTGTTCCAAGATATATAATGAACATACGTATGCTCATCCGCTTATATATGATACAGTATATCTTGTTATAAGTAATTCTAGTGGGAAAACAAATGAATTACTAGCACAGTATTACGAGGTTCCGGAGCGGGAGCAATTTGCTATTGTCTACAAGGTTATTAAACAAAATAAAGGAACAATACTGTATGAAACACTTCGTCAGCAGCTTGAGGAGGTTGGGATCTCTGAGAGAAGCTGTAGAACTATATTGCATGTGTTTCAAGAACTATCATTTATCTCAATCAATCATGAACAAATAGAAATTATAGAAAGTCCTGAAAAACGGAACTTAGAAGAATCGAAATTTTACTCAGATTTACTATTGAATTATCAAATATATCTTAAACATATCTACCACTAGAAAATTAAGCTCGCACAATAGGAGGCGCTCATATGGATCTAAAAGAATGTATTCGACTGATTCCAAACTACCCAAAGGAAGGTATCCTTTTTAAGGACATTACCCCATTGTTGAAAAATAGTGATGCGTTACAGTATACAATAAAACAAATGGTGAAATTCTGTGAAAATAAACAGCCAGATATCGTTGTCGGACCAGAATCAAGAGGGTTTATTTTTGGAACACCATTAGCGTACGAATTAGGTGCAGGTTTTGTACCAGTAAGAAAGCCAGGGAAGCTACCAGCTGAAGTGGAAAGAGTAGAGTATGAGTTAGAATACGGGACAGATGCCCTAGAAATCCATAAAGACTCGATTATGCCAGGGCAAAAAGTAGTCATCTGCGACGATTTATTAGCAACTGGAGGGACTGTACAATCAGCGATTCAACTAATTGAAAAGCTTGGTGGTGAAGTCGTCGGTATTTGCTTCTTAATTGAATTGACATTTCTAAATGGTGCGGATAAATTAAAAGGATATGATGTCCAAAGTTTAATCAAATACTAGTTGAAAATCCTTTAGATGGGTGCGTACCAAAATGAACATACAAGCATTACTAGTAAAAATTAAAGATTACCCTCAACAGGATATTGAGCGCATAACGTCCGCATATGAAGAAGCGGCTAGAGCTCATGAAGGTCAGAAACGTATTTCTGGCGAGGATTATATTATCCACCCATTATCAGTCGCGATCATTACTGCAGAATTAAAGCTCGATGCAGTAACAATTATGGCGGCTCTTTTGCATGACGTTGTAGAAGACACACCAGTCACAACCGAAGAAATCGAAAAAAAGTTTGGCAAAGATGTGGCCATGTTAGTCGATGGTGTCACGAAACTCTCGAAGATCAAATATCAGACAAAAGAAGAGCAGCAAGCCGAAAACTTGCGCAAAATGTTTATGGCAATGGCTAAAGATATTCGCGTGTTATTAATTAAATTAGCAGACCGCTTAAATAATATACGTACATTAAAACCACTTCCTCCAGAAAAGCAAAAGAGAATTGCACAAGAGACATTAGAGATTTTCGCTCCTCTTGCTCATCGTCTAGGGATATCTACTGTTAAATGGGAATTGGAAGATATTGCGTTCCGATACATTGAACCGTCACAATATTATCGTATAGTCAATTTAATGACACAGAAGCGTAGAGACCGTGAACAATTTATCGATCAGATTAATCTGGAATTAAGAACACGATTAGACCAAATGGAAATATCAGCAGATATCTCTGGAAGACCGAAACACATCTATAGTATTCATCGGAAAATGGTATCGCAGAATAAGCGATTTGATGAGATATATGACCTATTAGCAGTTCGTGTTATTGTGGAGAACATTAAAGATTGCTATGCAGTCTTAGGTGTTGTGCATACCATATGGAAACCGATGCCAGGTCGTTTTAAGGATTACATTGCGATGCCAAAGGTTAATATGTATCAGTCGTTGCATACAACTGTCATAGGTCCTCAAGGTAAGCCGTTTGAGATTCAAATTAGAACTTTAGACATGCATCAAACAGCGGAGCTCGGAATTGCTGCGCACTGGGCGTACAAAGAGAATAAGAAAATTCATAATAATAACTATGAACAAAAGCTTGGCTGGTTTAAAGAGATTCTCGATTGGCAACATGATGTAGGAGATGCCAATGAATTTGTTGAAAACATCAAATATGATTTATACGCAGAAGACGTATTCGTATTTACACCGAAAGGCGATGTTTTCGAATTACCAGCTGGATCTGTGCCAATCGACTTTGCTTATAGGGTTCATACGGACGTTGGGAATTCAACGGTAGGGGCAAAAATAAATGGTCGAATTGTCACATTAGACTACCGTTTGAAAACTGGTGACATTATTGAAATCTTAACATCGAAGCAAAGTTTTGGACCAAGCCGAGATTGGTTGAAAATCGCTCAATCCAGTCAAGCAAAAGCGAAAATTAGAAACTGGTTTAAGAAGCAAAAACGTGATGAGAATATTCAAAAAGGTCGAGAAATGCTCGAAAAAGAGCTGCGCAAGTTAAACTTTGAACCTGGAGATTTTCTCGGACATCAGCAATTGCAGGAAATGATCAAGAAGTTTAATTTCTCTCATGAAAGCGATTTATATGCGGCAATTGGTTACAATGGCATTAGTGCGCACCAAATTGCAATGCGATTAACAGAAAAGCAACGTCATGACCAAGCTAGAGATAATCATCTAACGGCTCTTTTAGAAGCGAAACCTGTCTTAAAGCACAAAAAGAAACAGCCTTTAGGTGTAAGGGTAAAGGGAGTAGATAATTTACTTGTTCGTTTTTCTAAATGCTGTAGCCCTGTTCCAGGTGATGATATTGTTGGATATATAACAAAAGGGCGAGGTGTCTCTGTCCATCGCTTAGACTGTCCAAATGTACAGAATGAAGAAAACGCCCAACGTTTAATTCCTGTAGAATGGGAAAGTGATGTAGAGACCTCCTATACAGTTGAACTAGAAATTACTGGGCTAGATCGTCCACTACTTTTAAATGAGGTTATGCAGGCCGTATCAGAAACAAAAACAGACATTAACGCAGCCTCAGGTAAAGGGGACAGAAATAAGCGAGCCATTATATTACTCACAATCTCTATACGTAACGTAGAACATTTACGTACGATTGTAGAGCGTATCAAAAGGGTACGTGATATTTACACAGTACGTAGGGTAATGCAATAAAATGAAAATATGAAAAGAAAAGAATATGAGGTGACTATATGGTTTGGAATATTCGAACACTGCCGATGGGGCCCGTGGAAGCAAATTGTTATGTTATATATGACGAGCAATCAAAGAATGGATTTATCGTAGACCCTGGTAGTCTTGATATTCATGACATATTGGAAATCATCGAGAGTGAACAGCTGCAAATCCAATATATCCTATTAACACATGGACATTTTGATCATATTTTGGGAATTGATGAATTGCGTAAGGTAATCAATGCGCCAGTGTGTATTCACAAAGATGATCAGATAAAACTCATAAATGCAAAAGAGAACCTCTCTACCTTCATGGGTAGTGGGTATGAATTTAATGCTGCGGAGCGTGTACTAGAAGATCGAGAAATGCTTCCAATCGCGAATATGAATATTGTTGTTTACCATACTCCAGGCCATACGTCAGGAGGAGTATGTTATCACTTGGGAAATTACTTATTTTCTGGAGATACTCTGTTTGCTGGCTCGGTAGGAAGAACTGATTTTCCAGGTGGCTCTATGGATCAACTGATTGATGGAATCCGTAAGCAATTATTAGTTTTACCTGACGATACTGTTGTATATCCAGGTCATAATGAAGATACAACGATAGGTTGGGAAAAAATAAACAATCCGTTTTTAAGATAAAACCATTGATTTAATATTTTATTTATGATACAATTATTTTTGTCGCATTTATATTATAGTGTTGGAGTGTTGGCCGAGTAGGTCGAAGGCGCTCGCCTGCTAAGCGAGTATACGACTACAATCGTATCGAGAGTTCGAATCTCTCACACTCCGCCATGATATTTTTCATACAAGTATTGTAAGTAGTCGCAGTATCTATTGCGAGATAGATATTGAGGAAAGTCCACGCTCGTCTAGGCTGAGACGCTTAGAGTTTGGGTGCCTGGCGAAATCATAAGCCAGGGCAGCATGATATGCTGACGGCGGTGAAATGAACTCACTGAGTTCAAAATAGCCTGAAAGTGCCACAGTGACGAAGTCCTTCTGGCGACAGAAGGAGTGGAACGAGGTAAACCCCACTTGCGAGAAACCTAAATTATGGTAAGGGAGCTATCCAGAGGGAATTCAACTGATGGATGGATTAGATAAAGTCTACCGCGACGTATGATTTATCTAATAGATAGATGGCTACTACTTCTTTTTAAGAAGTACAGAACGTGGCTTACAGCAATACTTGTATACGATGGCTTGGTAGCTCAGTCGGTAGAGCAGTAGACTGAAAATCTACGTGTCGGCGGTTCGATTCCGTCCCAAGCCACCAAATTACATATGCGGATGTGGTGGAATGGCAGACACGCTATCTTGAGGGGGTAGTGCTCTACGAGTGTGCGGGTTCAAATCCCGCCATCCGCACCATTTGGGTCTATAGCTCAGCTGGTTAGAGCGCACGCCTGATAAGCGTGAGGTCGGTGGTTCAAGTCCACTTAGTCCCACCAAAAACAATAAAAGTCTACACTTAGGTGTAGGCTTTTTGCTTTTCATACGTAGAATACTACCATTTAGACATTAATTTACTTATGCTCCTACAAATAAAGTATTATATAAAGTATAGTAAATCAGTAAAAAAACATCCAACAATGTATATAATTTCATAATAATAACTATTGTATATTGTACTGTGCAAAAGTATACTAAAACTATCTAATATAGATAGTTATATAGGTATTTTTAATCATGAGTCTACATTGATAATTATTACTACATCGTAATAAAAGGGAATATATATAGAAAGAAGTGGAGAGTGAAGAAGATGAACTTGTTTAGTAGTATTCGAGGGAAGTTAGGAATCATGGTATTTATTCCAATTATTTTGTTTATTCTTTTTAGTGCACTGTACACGATTCCTAAAAGCAAAGAAGACATGTTTCAAGAAAAGCAATTACAAACTAAGAATATGGTAGAAATTGGAGTTTCATTACTGAACCATTATTATGAAATGCAGACTGCTGGTGAGTTAACAAAGGAAGAAGCTCAAGCAAAGGCAATCGAAGCGATTCGTGCAGTACGTTATGGTGTAGGGCAACAGGATTATTTCTGGATTAATGATTTCCAACCGTATATCATCATGCATCCATTTAGACCTGACTTAGAAGGAACGGATGTGTCGGGTATTAAAGATAAAGAAGGATTATTGTTATTTGTGGAATTTGCGAAAGTAGCGAAAACCCAAGGCGCTGGATACGTTCCGTATTATTGGCAATATTATAGCGACAAAGATAGGGTAGAACCAAAGTTATCGTATGTTTCAACGTTTGAACCTTGGCAATGGGTTATTGGTACAGGTGTATATACGACTGATGTCAATGAAACGGCTGCCGCTCGAAGAAACACTAGTTTGTTATTTGTCATCGCAATCACAATATTTAGTAGTCTTCTGACATTCTTTTATTCGAATAAAGCGTTAATTCAGCCGCTAGAAACAGTTAAGTCACTTGGTACTTTAATGTCTCAAGGAGATTTCACGGCTGAGATACCATCAAAGCTATTAAATCGTAAAGATGAAATCGGTAAATTAGGGCAAGTGTTCTTGCTTATTAAGACTAACTTAACAGAAGTGCTTCTTAAGGTTCAGCAAAGCTCAGAACAAGTGGCCAATGCATCCAATGAACTTTCGGCAAGCGCAGAAGAAACTACACAAGCTACTAATAATATGTCGATTGCTATCCAATCAGTTGCTGATGGGACTGAAAATCAAGTGGTGAGTTCACAAGAAACCTCTAAGGCAATGGAGGAAATGGCGATTGGTGTAGGTCGAGTAGCAGAGACGTCATCAAACATTGCAGATGCTGCTAAGGGTATGCTTGCTCAATCCAATCATGGAAAGTCGTCTGTTTTACAAGCCATTGAAAAAATAGGTGACATTCAAAAAGATTCGCAATCGACTGCTTCAATTATCTCGACATTACACAAAGATTCAGAGAAAATCAGTGATTTTATTAAGATTATTGAAGATATCTCGGGGCAAACGAATCTATTAGCACTGAATGCTGCAATAGAAGCTGCCCGTGCTGGAGAAGCTGGAAGAGGGTTTGCTGTAGTTGCCGATGAAATTCGCAAGCTGGCGGATCAGACTTCTAATTCGACAAAAGAAATCTACAGCTTAGTTGGTACGATTCAAGTAAACACGAATCAAGCAGTATCATCAATTAAGAATAGTGAAACAACAGTCAATCATGGAATTGAAGCGATAGCGAATGTAGAAAAGCTATTTAGCACCATTATGCAATCTGTCCAAAGTATAACGACAGAGATTCAAGATCTTGCCTCTGTAGCTGAGCAGATGTCGGCTGGTTCTGAAGAGGTTAGTGCTTCAACTGCAGAGCTTACTACGATAGCACAAAATTCGGGAGCGAGCATACAAAATATTGCCGCTGTATCGGAAGAACAACTTGCAGCGATGGAAGAAATTTCTAGCTCTGCACAAATGCTTCTAGATATGTCCGAGGATTTAAAAGGCTTAATTTCACGTTTTAAAGTGTAAGGTTAAAGAAAAGGCTATAAATTGTATCCGTAGATACAATTTATAGCCTTTTTCTAACATCTTATTTACGGTCATCATACTCTGTCCTTTGTCATATCTCATATCTCACATTACTCATTAAAGTATTTCAGGACACCTTGAAAAATTCCTTCCGCTACTTTATCCTGAAACGTGCGATTTCTAGATACTAACTCATCATTATAATTACTAAGAAACGCAGCTTCCACTAGAATTGATAGCTGTGGATTTTCTCGTAATACGTAGAAATTCCCTTGTCTAGCGCCTAAATCCTTAAGGCCATTTTTTTGGACAATTTCCTGTTGAACCAATTTCGCTAGTTTCACGTCATTCCCTTTAGCATTATAGTGATACACTATCGTGCCGTTCACTGAAGAGCTATGGTTCGTATTATAATGGACGCTTATAAATGCATCTGCCTTATGTTTCGTTGATAGTGCAACCCGTTGAGGAAGGCTTAGAAATATATCTGTGTTTCTCGTCATAATCACATTCGAACCAGCGGCCTTTAACTTACTTTCTAATAATAAAGAGGTGGACAAACATAATTCCTTTTCTAAAGTCTTAAAATGTGAACCAATAGCCCCTACATCTATGCCACCATGGCCTGGGTCGATTACGATCGTTTTACCTTTTAGCAATCCTGCTATAGAGCGGTTGTTTTCCACATTATCGATACCTACAGCTTGGACTACCCATCCGGCCACAAAACCTTTCTTAGAATCTGCCAACGCAATCTCGAACCAATCCCCGTGAGTATTGATAATAGTAAATGTATCTCCCTGATTAACGCTCATTAGAATGTTGTAGCTAGTTCCTGGACCACTACGGATGTTTATCCCTGTTTTCGGGATGACAACATGAGGAGCTTGGCTAATAGGACTTGATTCTGGAGAACCAGGTTGACTCGTCTGCCCATCTGGTGGAGCAGTAGTACTATCGTTTACCGGTGGATTCTCTTTTTGTTGCTCAGAACTCGTATTAGAGTTGGTATCTGTTTGTTGTGCATATTCAGAAGCAATCCATCCTGTGTGTTGGTTTGTTTTTACTTGATACCATCCATCTTGAATTTTCAATAAATTCACAACTTGTCCTTTTGTCAATTTATCTAAAATCGTCGAAGAAGTGTTCGGTCCTGAACGCAAGTTCAGGATATTAGCAGTGATCGCTACTGAACGACTTACATCTGCTGATGCAGCCTGGGATGGCTTTACTTCTTGGTGTGATGTTACAACTACCCAAGAGGCTACCCAACCAACTGTCTGTGGGTTTAACTGGATCTGAATCCATTCTCCGTTATTCTCAAGAATAGGATAGAACTCCTGTTTTTTAATCGACGTTACGACAGGGAACGATAAGCTAGGTCCGGTCCGAACGTTAATTCCGTTGGACACAGCTTCTACTACCTGAACTTTGACAAGTTGGTTCGATTGTATGGTTTGCTCACTAACTAACCAACTAGCAACCCAGCCGAGTTGGTTATTATGTAATTGAATTTTATACCAGCGATCTTTATCTTCTAAAACCGAAAATTGCTCACCTTTTTTTACGCTATCGATAATTTGAAACTGTGTACCTGGACCTGATCTTACATTTAGTGCATTGACTTCTATAATAATTTGTTTGGTATTCGCATAAGCAATTCCAAATATTGAAACAATAAACGTTACAAGGACAATAATCATTATAATTGACCTTAAGCGATGTGCATTCATGGAAACATCCTCTCAGGTTGTAATTGCAGTCACTTTTCCATTTTACTACATAAGGGGGAATCAGGCTATGCGAATTTCTAAAAAAGATCAACAAATCAGACACCAAATACTAAATATTAACAATATGGAACGTCACGAAAGTACAACTGTTGAGCTTTATATGTATCAGAATCTTGGCCCGGATATTTATTGTACAAAAGCTTTAGTAGAAAGCCTTGTTAGTAAGAAGTAGGAATTTCTAACAATAAATTTCATCATGAGTTATTGACCAGTATATATGTTAAAGGTAGAATAGTGGCGATTAGGAGGGGGACTATGATTTCTGAGATCTTTCTAAATGCAGAAGCCTCAATCGCACAATTACAAATTGAACGTTTATACCACGCAGTATATGGATGCAAACCAACATTTATAGAAGACTCTTATAATCATGCATGTGTTATAAAAATAGAACACTGCGATGAGCGATTAGCATGTCGGTTAACGCATCCTTTAATAACGGTCGTCACGTCTTTTCCAAGTACGGAGTATACAATTCAACAAGTAGTAGCACATACTTTCGTGAAAGCTATTGAAGATTGTCGTATTAACGAATTACCCTGGGGTATATTGACGGGAATTCGCCCTTTAAAATTATATCGTGCTTTAGTTGAGAAAGTGGGATTACGGTTAGCTGAGGAAAAGCTAAGAGATTTCTATTTCGTGAAAGACAACAAAATTCAATTACTTCGAACGATTTATGAGGTACAAGCAAAGGTACTAAATTTCAATACGTCTGATATTGTATGCTTATATATAGGGATTCCCTATTGTCCTTCAAGATGTACATATTGTACCTTCCCAGGATATATCGCAAAATCAGACGCTGAGATTGCTAGCTTCTTTCATGCGATGATGGAAGAGCTACAATTTACTATGGACTGGTTACGCAATCATAACAAGAAAATCCGTTCTGTATATATTGGCGGAGGCACACCAACGGTACTATCTTTACATCAATTAGAGGTATTACTACAAAAATTACAGAGTCAATTACATGATCAATGTATTGAATTTACAATAGAAGCTGGCAGAGCTGACACGATTACAGCAGATACATTAAAGCTTATAAAAAAGTATGGAGTGCATCGAATCAGTATCAATCCTCAGAGCTTTCACGATAAGACTCTTCGAGAAATTGGCCGTAATCATAGTGTAGAAGAAGTACTGCAGGTCTATTCTATGGCTAAAATCGGCATTAATCAAATTAACATGGATTTGATTCTTGGACTTCCGAATGAAACTTTAGAAGACGTGAAAGCAACTTTTAAGGTAATTGATCAGTTGCGTCCTGAATCATTGACAATTCACACCTTAGCACTAAAAACCAAATCTAAATTACTAGAAACGACTGATTCAAAGCAATTCAAGAAAAATGCAATTGCTCAAGAAATGTTAGCATATGCACAAGGATGGGCAAAAGAACAATCATACATACCGTACTATATCTATCGTCAAAAAAATATTGCGTCTAACCTTGAAAATATAGGGTATGCCCTCGAAAATCAGCATTCTATTTATAATATATTAATTATGGAGGAACTTACTTCTATAGTAGGTGTTGGCTGTGGAGCGGTAAGCAAATTAATCGACGCGACTACTGGAGAAATCGTTCGTGTCGCAAATCCAGTGAATCCTGATTACTATGTAAAAAATATTAAAGAAATTATGACAAATAAGGTAACCAAAATGGCTAAAATATTGACAAAGTGTTAATGAAATGTGTATGATAGCGTTTGAAAAGGATAATTGAATATCTGGAGAGCATGAGAAAAAAGTAGCAGACACGGAGTAGTGAAAGAGAGTAGGTGCTAGGCTGAAACACCTATCTACTAATTGGATGTGAAGACAGTTCTTGATAGCTTGCTTGTATGAGCCGTAACCAATACGATACATGGACTAAGGTAGTGTTATATGAAGTTAACACTAGAATTAGGGTGGCACCACGGGTATAAAGCTCTCGTCCCTTGCGTTTAAGGGATTAGTGCTTTTTTTATTGGCATTTTTTGCTCATTTATATGAAGTAATTAAAAATTATTATGCAAGTGCTTGGCTCAGTTCGAGCTAGTAACGAAGTACATAGGAGGTTACGAATTTGATTAATGCACCACGCGGTACCTATGATGTTCTGCCAACCGAAACGAGTAAATGGCAGTATATAGAGGGGAAAATAAGAGATTGGTGTAATCGCTATCAATTTCAAGAGATACGCACACCTATTTTTGAATACACTCAGTTGTTTCAGAGGGGTGTCGGTGACACTACAGATATTGTACAAAAAGAAATGTATACATTTACAATCCATGAAGATAGTCTAACATTGCGTCCAGAAGGGACGGCATCAACAGTACGAGCAGTAATCAAGCACAAATTATATGCACAGCCGCAGCCATTAAAGCTGTACTATATGGGGCCGATGTTCCGCTATGAAAGACCACAAGCAGGTAGAAACCGTCAATTTACGCAATTTGGTCTGGAAGTCTTGGGAACAGAGCATCCTAGTATCGATGCAGAAGTCATTGTGTTTGCCTATCAACTCTTCTCAGACTTAGGACTTAAGAATCTTAAACTAGATATTAATAGTGTTGGATGTCCGAAATGTAGAAAAGATCACAAAGAAAAAATGATGCAGTCTTTATCTTTAATAAGACAAGACCTTTGTAAGGATTGTGATACAAGGTTTGAAAAAAATCCACTACGGATTTTAGACTGCAAAAACGAGACTTGTAAAGAATTAACGAAGGATGCTCCTATGTTAATTAATCACCTCTGTGAAGATTGTAACGATCACTATTCAAAAGTGAAAACGTATTTGCAAGCACTACAAATTCCATTTAATGAAAACCCGAGGCTCGTGCGTGGACTCGATTATTATACGCAAACAGCCTTTGAAATTATGGAAGATAGCATAGGGGCTATGAGTACCATATGTGGTGGCGGAAGATATAATGGCTTAGTTGAGCAATTAGGTGGTCCAGCAACACCTGGCATAGGTTTCGCCATCGGACTTGAGAGACTGTTATTGGCGATGGAAGCGCAAAAAGTTGAAATTCCAACAATGAACCATACAGATGTGTACGCTGTTTCTTTGGGACAAGATGCTGACGTGATTTGTAGTCAATGGGTTTTTGAACTTCGTAACAAGGGACTCAGTATTGAAAAAGACTATTTAAGTCGGAGTATGAAAGCTCAGTTAAAAGCAGCGGATCGATTAAAAGCAAAGCATGTAATTATCGTTGGGGAGACAGAACTAGAAACACGCGTAGCGATTATCAGAAATATGGAGACAAGTGAGCAACAAAGCATTCCATTTGAAAAAGTTGTAGATTATATTCTAGGAGGAATTCAATAATGTCAGTGCAATTACATCGCACACATCAATGTGGCAAGTTAACAGAGCAACAAATCGGAGAAACTGTAGTGCTGAATGGGTGGATTAGCAAACGTAGAGATTTAGGTGGACTTATTTTTGCAGACGTAAGAGATCGTTCAGGTATCGTGCAGATTGTATTTAATGAGGAATTTTCAAAGGAAGCTTTTGCTAAAGCTGACTCTTTACGTTCTGAATTTGTTGTCGCTGTGAAAGGAACTGTTATTCTAAGAGATCCGGAAACTGTGAACATGAATTTAAAGACAGGTACTATAGAAGTGCAGATTATTGAATTAGATATTATTAATATGGCGAAGAATCCACCATTTTTCATTCAAGATCAGGTGGAAGTGGATGAAATGCTACGATTAAAATATCGTTATTTAGATTTGCGTAGACCTGAGATGTTAAATAATTTTCAGGTGAGACATAACGTTACGAAAATCATGCGTAATTTCCTGGATGAGAACGAATTCATGGAAGTTGAGACACCGATGCTAACAAAGAGCACACCGGAAGGAGCAAGGGATTACCTTGTACCAAGCCGAGTACAACCTGGTTCTTTTTTTGCTTTGCCACAATCTCCACAATTATTTAAGCAGTTATTAATGGTATCTGGTTTTGAACGTTACTTCCAAATCGCAAGATGTTTCCGTGACGAAGATTTACGTGCAGATAGACAACCGGAATTTACACAGGTGGATATTGAGATGTCATTTTTACCGTTATCAGATTTCCAAACTATGATGGAACAAATGATGGCGAAAGTAATGAAAGAAGTAAAAGGAATTGATATAGAAGTTCCTTTCCAACGGTTATCTTACGATGATGCTATGTCACGCTACGGGTCTGATAAGCCGGATACACGATTTGCTTTAGAATTAGTGGATATTACAGAAATCGCTGCTTCTTGCAGCTTTAAGGTTTTCCAAGCAGTAGCAGAGAGTAAAGGATTAGTAAAAGGTATTAATGCGAAAGGCTGTGGCGAATTTAGTCGTAAAGAAATTGATGACTTAACGGCGTACGTTGCAAGATATGGGGCAAAGGGTCTCGCTTGGATTGCTGTTACTGAAGACGGCATCAAGAGCCAAATTGCCAAATTCTTTACCGAAGAGGAATTGAATCAGATTGTCAAAGCAATGAACGGTCAGCCTGGCGACTTATTGTTATTCGTAGCTGATAAACCAAAGGTTGTTTATGATGCATTAGGAAATCTACGTCTGCTATTAGGAAAGCAATTAAAGCTTATTGATGAAAGTAAATATAATTTCTTATGGGTCACTGACTTCCCATTAGTAGAATGGGATGCCGATGCGAAGCGTTATGTAGCACTTCACCATCCGTTTACGATGCCATTGGATGCCGATGTACCATTATTGGATACCAATCCTGCACAAGCAAAGGCAAAGGCGTATGATATGGTCTTAAACGGTTTCGAAATAGGCGGAGGAAGTATGCGTATTTACCAAAAGGATATCCAAGAAAAGATGTTTAAGCTTCTTGGTTTTACTGAAGAAGAGGCAAAAGAACAATTTGGATTCTTATTAGAAGCTTTTGAGTATGGTACACCTCCACATGGCGGTATGGCGTTTGGTCTTGACCGTTTAATCATGATATTAACAGGTCGACAATCGTTACGTGATTGCATAGCATTCCCGAAAACTGCAAGCGCGACATGCCAATTGACAAATGCACCTTCGCAAGTAAGTAATAAACAGTTAAAAGAACTGCATATAAAGACAATACAGTTTGAATAATCTATCACTAATCATTATTCTATTTGGGAGGTGTAGCTTTTGTCGTTACAAGTTGCGGTTTTATTACCTTTTGTAGTAGCTTTCATATTACCTATGGTTGCTCGTTACACAAAAGGGATCCATCCTGGTTGGTTAGCGCTACCAGTTCCGATTGTGCTCGTGAGTTACTTCTTTAGTAAGCTACCACAAATCAGTGCTGGAAAGCCGTTCCATGAGATATGGGAGTGGGTACCATCCATGGGTATAAGTTTTGACCTATACTTAGATGGGCTTAGTGTACTATTTACCTTATTGATTACAGGTATTGGATCACTCGTTGTATTGTATTCAATTTTCTATTTACACGGAGAAGATAAACGACCAAGTTTCTATGTGTACATCCTGCTTTTTATGGGTGCTATGCTAGGAGTAGTAACTTCTAATAATATTTTGCTACTCTATGTATTTTGGGAGCTAACCAGTTTCTCCTCATTTCTACTCATTGGTTTTTGGCATCATCGACAAGAATCACGACGAGCAGCGATGCAATCAAGCTTGTTTACGGTAACGGGCGGATTTATCATGCTTGTGGGAATCGCTTTACTTTATGTAGTAACGGGTACTTTTGATATACGTGAAATGTCCGCCATGGGAGATATGGTTAAATCTCATGCATTGTACATTCCAATATTACTAACGTTTTTAATTGGTGCGTTCACGAAATCTGCCCAAGTACCTTTCCATATTTGGTTACCAAATGCTATGGAAGCGCCAACACCTGTTAGTGCATACCTCCATTCAGCGACAATGGTGAAAGCAGGAATATTCCTTCTAGCGAAATTAAGTCTTATACTCGCAGGAACGCCTCTTTGGTTCTTACTAGTAGCAGGATTTGGTATAACGACAATGGCTCTAGGCTCATATTTAGCTGTAAAAGCCACAGATTTAAAACGTATTTTGGCGTTCTCTACTGTGAGTCAGTTAGGTATGGTCGTTACGATGCTTGGTTTTAGTATTGAAGCGGCGATAATAGCTGGGATGTTCCACTTATTGAATCACGCGACTTTTAAAGGCAGCTTGTTTATGATGATTGGTATCATTGATCATCAAACGGGTACTCGTGATATTCGTTATTTGAGTGGTCTAAAGAAGCTAATGCCAATTTCTTTTGCAGTTACATTAATCGGCTCGTTATCAATGGCGGGGATACCACCATTTAATGGTTTTTTAAGTAAAGAAATGTTTTTCGAATCAAGCTTAATGCTGAAAGATTTGGGCTTTGGATTTATAGATGTTGTAGCACCTATTTTCCCTATATTAGCCGTAGCAGCTAGTATATTTACTTTGATTTACTCATTTATTATTTTCCATAAGGTTTTCTTTGGAGAACTAAAGACTGGTGATGGTGAATCTAAGGTAGATCATGAATCCGATGGACATCATGATGATCATCATGGGCATCATGGAGAAGTAAAAGAGGCGGGTATTGGCTTGCTATTATCTCCTGTAATTTTAGTGAGCTTAGTGGTGGTCATTGGTATATTTCCAGGACTTGTTGACATGACAATTGTAGCTCCAGCTGCAAGTGCAGTTTTAGGAACTACAGTGGATGTACATGTATCCCATTGGCATGGATTTAATTTACCGATTGTTATGAGTCTTATTGTTGTAGGCGTAGGTTATTTCTTATATAGAAACTTAGAGCAATTAAAGAAGTTCCAAGAGAGAATCACTACTCCAGTAGATTTAGATGATTGGTATGATCAAAGTATTGTAGGAGTTGAAAGACTTTCCAACGCAATTATGGGTCGTCAGTTAACTGGTTTATTACGCGATTATGTTGCCTTCATAATGGTTGGCATCTTGCTAATGATAGGCTGGGGCATTTCTCAAGCTGGTGGAATCAATCTTAAACTTGAAGCGTATTCAATCATCACGATTTATGAGTTTTTAGTAGCATCGTTTATGGTGATTGGTACATTAACGGTTGTATTCACTGGAAGTAGAAAAGCTGCAGTCATAGCTTTAGGACTTACTGGATACTCGATGTCACTGATGTTTGTTTTCTTCCGTGCTCCAGACTTGGCACTTACGCAATTAATTGTAGAAACAGTTATCGTCGTGTTGTTTCTGCTAGTACTCTATCATTTACCGAAACAAAGAATATGCCAAAGTGGTAGAAAAGGTCCGATCAACGCTACGAATGCTATTATAGCTAGTGCATCAGGACTGATCGTTACGATTTTAGCGATTTCTGCACATAATACACGCTTGTTTGAGGCTTCCATTGCCCAGTGGTATCTTGAGAACTCGTATCCGTTAGCACACGGATCTAACGTGGTAAACGTTATACTTGTAGATTTTAGAGGATTTGATACATTTGGCGAAATTGCTGTATGGTCTTTGGCAGCATTAGGGGTTGTAACTTTAATTAAGTATCGTAAAAACGGGAATCGTAAGGAGGCAACGAATCATGAAAACTAATGATTTGATTTTAAAAACCGTCTCCAGAGGATTAGTATATTTTATATTTGCACTTTCGATATACATTATGTTAAAAGGCCATAATGAGCCGGGTGGCGGTTTCATCGGTGGACTTATGACTGCCGCGGCTTTTGTATTATTATTCGTAACGTTTGGGGCTGAAGAGTTTCGACGAATTGTACCAATTAACTTCCAGGCGATGACGATATGGGGTCTCGCTATTGCAGCTGTGAGTGGCGTGATTATGGTATTTAAAGGCCTTCCATTTTTAACGCATACGATGTGGAAAGTGTCTCTCCCTATTTTAGGTAAGACGTATATAGGTACAACGTTATTTTTTGACACAGGTGTTTATCTTGTCGTGATCGGTGGAGCATTAATACTAGTACAAACGATAGGAGAAGATTGATATGGAAATTATTATGTCGATAGTTGCTGGTGTCCTGTTCGGTTGTGGAGTATATTTGCTTTTAGATCGTAGTCTATTGCGGGTTGTATTTGGAACGATGTTAGCTAGTAATGCTGCTTTAGTGCTGTTACTTACAATGGGTGGCCTTAAGACAGGAAGTGCCCCAATATTGTTAGATTCGATATCCGTTTATACTGATCCGATTCCCCATGCTTTAATCCTGACAGCTATTGTAATTGGGTTTGGTATGAGTTCATTTATCTTAGTTCTAGCGTATCGAACATATCAGGAAGCTGGAACGGATGATCTTGATAAGCTTAGGGGAGTGGAAGATGAGTAAAATAATATTTACTAACTTAGCATTATTACCAATTATCATACCGTTTTTTACAGCTATTCTGTTGTTGTTCTTCCAAAAGAGAACAGATATTCAGAAAGTAATAGCAGGTATCTCTACGGTTTTTGGTTTAGCTGTATCGATCTATGTCTTTACGAAGGTTATGAATAGTGGAATCTATGTATTTACTGCTGGTAACTGGGCAGCACCATTTGGAATCGTTTTAGTTGCTGACCTGCTTTCATCAACATTGGTCGTTTTAGCATTTGTGGTTATGTCTGCAGTAATGGCGTATTCTTTTGCGATGAAAGATCATGATCGCGAAAGTTTCTACTATTACCCATTGATGTTTTTTTTACTTGTAGGTATTGTCGGATCGTTCTTAACGGGAGATATATTTAACTTGTTCGTGTTTTTCGAGATTATGCTACTCTCTTCATTTATCCTAGTGACTCATGGAGGGACAATTTTTCAATTGCGCGAAGGCTTTAAGTACGTTGTATTGAATATGCTGTCATCCACGTTATTCTTAGTTAGTGTATCTTATCTTTATGCAACGATAGGATCACTGAATATGGCGGATATCTCTTTACGTGTGGCGGAAGTTGAACAACAAGGAATTCTTTCGGTAATTGCGATTATGTTTCTTATTGTGTTTGCCATGAAAGCGGCTGTTTTCCCATTGTTCTTCTGGTTACCAAATGCCTATAGTGGGCCGCCACATGCTATTGCAGCTTTCTTTGCTGGTCTTATGACAAAGGTTGGGGTGTATGCTTTATTCCGAGTGTTTACTTTAATCTTCAACCATCACCCGGAGATCACGCATAACCTATTATTCTTCTTAGGATCACTATCTTTGATTATTGGGATTACTGGGGCTGTGTCTTCCTGGGATTTCAAAAAAATCTTACCTTTCTTCGTAGTCAGTCATATCGGGTATATGGTAATTGGCTTAGGGATGTTTACAACTCTGGCTATAGCTGGTGCTATATTCTATATGATCCATGATATTATCATTAAGGCTGCTCTCTTCCTATATAGTGGAGTTACGAAACATATTACTGGGACAACTGATTTACGAAAGATGAGCGGAGTGATTCGTTCATACCCTGCATTAGGTTGGGGATTTTTCGTTGCAATGCTCGCAGTAGTTGGAGTTCCACCATTAAGTGGATTCTTTCCTAAATTCGCTATTCTGCAAGCAGGTATGTTAGAGGGACGTTATTCAGTAGCATTTGTAGTTGTTATCGTAAGTGTTCTTACGCTATATGCGGGTGTTAAGATCTTCCAGAATGTGTTCTGGGGCAACAATAGTCTTAATGAACAACAAAAGAAATTAAATATCACTCCAATGGTTCTACCAGTATTATATTTAACAGCAATAGCTGTCATCATAGGGTTTAACGCAGAATGGTTTTATAGCTTATCGATGATGATTGCAGAGGATTTAATGAATCCACATATTTACATCCACGCTGTATTAGGAGGGAATTAATATGGGATATCAAATACTAATGAATTTTATCGTTGCAATTGTATGGACTCTACTTCAAGATGAAGTAACAGCAACAAGATTTATCATTGGTTGGATTATTGGGATGCTCGTATTGATTCCATTCCGTAGGATGTTTATCAAGAGACTATATTTATATAGAGTATGGGCGATTATAGATTTAACATTAATTTTTCTCCGAGAAGTACTAATCGCGAATTTCACTATGGCGAAAATGGTACTGTCACCGAAGCTAGAGATTAAACCAGGGTTCTTCGCTTACCCTCTGGAAATTAAGCATGAAGTGCAAATTACTGTTTTGGCAGGATTGATATGTTTGACACCAGGTACTATTTCTGTAGATGTTTCAGACGATAATAGTACATTGTATGTACATGCCATACATTTACCTGAATGTGAGAAAACGATTGAGGATATTAAGAACTTATTTGAAAAACGCATCCTGGAGGTGGCGAAATCATGATCGATGTAGTAATTATATTTGCTATGATAGTGATTGCGATCTCCATGATGTTTTGTGTGTATCGCTTGGTGGTTGGCCCATGTGTTGCAGACCGCGTATTAGCTTTAGATACAATTGGGATTAATTTAGTGGCAATGGTGATTATGTTTTCTATGTATCAGGACACTCAAGTATATCTAGATGTGCCGCTCATTATCGCGATTCTTGCATTTCTAGGTACCATATCAATGTCAAAGTTTATCGTTGGGGGTGGGCTTGTTGACAGAAATCGTAATTAGTTTCTTGATCCTGTTTGGTGTGTTTTTTATCCTTGTTGGATCGATTGGTGTAGCTCGCTTACCTGATGTATATACAAGGTTACATGCACCTACGAAGGCAGCCACTTTAGGAATTATTGGATTGCTATTAGCCTCTTTAATGTATTTCCTAGTCTTCGAGAACCATGGAGAATCTACGGGTGTGTTTGCTGGTAAGCATATATTAACAATTATTTTTATCTTTGTTACAGCGCCAGTAGGGGCACATATGCTAACTCGAGCTGCATACATTGCAGGTGAGAAGAAATTTGAAGGAACTTGTCTTGATGAGCTAGAGGGTCGTTATCCTAAAGCGGCACAAGGTGAAGCTTGTCAATCAGAGGACTAGTAATAATTGGGCACATTAGCACCTTTATTGCACTTGATTCTATCTCTGATAGTATGTTAATATAAAAATAACAAAAGAGCCCTACAATGCAAGTGATACCGACGCGTTTTGATCCAACACTTCAATTTCGGGAGTTTGCGTCTATTCATGGATGGGTAGCCCCTTGAGGGATTCCAGAAGTGTTTAGCAGAACACCCACCTGCTGTAGGCAGGTTCAAAACCTAGGAGCACGGCAGAGCGGGGCTCTTTTTTTTTGCCTAAATTCGAGTAATTTGCTATGATATGGAATGAATCTATTTTCTATGGAGGTGCGCAAATGTTACACCGTTTTTCGCGTACAGAACTATTGATTGGTAAAGACGGTCTGGCACTGCTACAAAAATCTACAGTAGCTGTTATCGGTGTAGGAGGTGTTGGTTCATACGCTGTGGAAGCGCTTGCAAGATCAGGTGTTGGCCACTTAATCCTAGTTGATGACGATGATATATGTTTAACGAACATTAATAGACAGATTCATGCTCTGCAAAGTACGATTGGTAAAGAAAAAGTAGAGGTAATGAAGGAAAGAGTTCTCCAAATCAATCCGAAGCTTAAAGTTACAACATTAAAAATGTTCTATAACGAGGAAACTGCGGATCAAGTCTTCTCATTGAAGCCAGATTACATAATTGATGCGATCGATACGATTTCATCAAAACTGTCACTAATTAAAACTTGTAAGGCGAATGATGTACCGATAATAGTTTCTATGGGTGCTGGTAATAAATTAGACCCTACTGGATTTATCTTAGCGGATATATCGAAAACTTCAGTCTGCCCTATGGCAAAGGTAATTCGTAAGGAATTAAAGAAAGCAGGGATTGTAAAAGGTGTGAAGGTTGTCTATTCGAAAGAACAGCCTTTGAAACCTAAAGAAAGTGAAGAATCTTGTGCAACTGGATGTGTATGTCCGCCAACAGCTTCACGGACTTGTACGGTGAAAAGACAGATTCCTGGAAGTATCTCATATATACCTTCCGTGGTAGGATTAATCTTAGGTGGTACAGTCATAACCGATTTACTTAGCAAAGAGTAATGGGGGGAGCGATATTGGATTTATTTTCATATAGTAATCCAACGGAATCGGATTCATTCGCTCCATTAGCATCAAGGTTACGCCCACGAACGCTAGTAGAGTTTATAGGTCAAGAACATATCATAGGTGAAGGGACATTACTGCGAAGGGCCATAGAAGCGGATCGCATTAGCTCATTGATTTTCTATGGACCACCAGGTACAGGTAAGACGACTTTAGCCGAAATCATTGCCAATCATACGAAATCCCATTTTGCAAAACTACATGCTGTTATGGGTGGCGTGAAGGAAATAAGGGAAATTGTTGAGCAAGCAAAAGAAAGAAAGGTTTTATTTCAACAACGCACACTACTTTTTATTGATGAGATTCATCATTTTAATAAATCTCAACAGGATGCTTTACTACCATATGTTGAGAGTGGGCTGCTCATTTTAATTGGAGCTACTACGGAAAATCCTTTTTTCGAAGTGAATGCAGCGTTATTATCTCGGTCAATGATATTTTCACTCAAGGAATTAACGATAGAGGATTTATATAATATTTTGCGTATGGCAATTGAAGATTCAGTCCGAGGTTATGGGAAATTATCTATCATTTTAGATGAAGATGCGCGCAATCATATTGCGCATTACGCCGATGGTGATGCCCGGAGACTTTTAAATGCTCTAGAGTTAGCTGTATCTACTACTCCAGTGAATGAGCAAGGAACTATACATATTACTATGAATATTGCGGAAGAATCGATTCAACGACGTGCTGTACGTTACGATAAACAGGGGGACCAGCATTACGATACTATTTCAGCTTTCATTAAATCGGTGCGGGGATCTGATCCTAATGCGGCTGTGTATTGGCTTGCTAGAATGATAGATGCTGGTGAGAACCCTAAATTCATAGCGAGACGTATGGTGATTCTTGCATCTGAAGATATAGGGAATGCCGACCCACAAGCACTTCAGGTTGCAATTGCCGCCTTCCAAGCGTATGAGATGATGGGAATGCCCGAGGGGAGAATCCCCCTTGCACAAGCAGTCACATATCTTGCAACAGCCCCTAAAAGTAATGCTGCCTACAAAGCCATTAATCAGGCGTTAAGTGATGTTAGGAAATTAGGATATGATTTAGTGCCGATTCATTTACGAGATGCAAGCTATAAGGGAGCAGAACGATTGGGGCACGGTGAAGGTTATTTGTACCCACATGAATATGACCAGAACTATGTAGAACAAAGCTATTTGCCTGACGCTATGAAGGGAAAAAAATACTATCACCCTACAAGCAATGGATACGAATCAATGATTCAAGAGTTTATACAAAACTTAAGCAAAAAGAAGTGAACAATGATATGATATTTTTAAAGAGGTTAGTCTGTAGTTGGCTTGTGTTTTTCTTAGGAATTGCAATCATGAGTTACGGAATCGTGTTAACCATTATAGCTAATTTAGGAGTCTCACCGTGGGATGTATTCCACATTGGAGTAGCGAAAGTAACCCCATTAACTGTAGGAATGGTCGTTCAGATGACTGGAATTCTTATTATCTTTATTGTCAGTTATATGATTAAGCGTCTACCGCAAATCGGTACAATACTCAATATGATTTTTGTTGGTCTGTTTGTTGATTTTTTTCTAATGTATCCTCTGATAGTATTACCAATAGGGTATCTACAACAATTTATTGTTTTAATTATAGGAATTCTTCTATTTGGTTTTGGAGCAGGGTTATATATATCCAGCCATTTAGGAGCTGGGCCAAGGGATGGTTTAGTACTCGTATTACATAGTGTGAGAGGTTGGCCAGTTAGTAGAATTAAAACTGTGATGGAAATATCAGCCCTTATTGTTGGATTGATCTTAGGTGGTCCAATAGGGATAGGAACCGTTATTATTTCGTTTACGATTGGTCCAGTGTTAGGTTTTAGCTTAGTCTTTTGTGAAAGTCATATAGGTAAATATTTAGGAGAGGGGCAAGCTCATGAAGTTATCAACTAAAGGAAGATACGGTTTGACATTGATGATTGACTTAGCGATCAATTATGGTGAAGGACCTGTATCTTTAAAGACAATTGCAGAAAGACATGATTTATCGGATCATTATTTAGAACAGTTAATCGCTCCCTTAAGAAATGCTGGACTTGTTCGAAGTGTACGTGGGGCTTATGGCGGTTACGTTTTAACAAAAGAACCTACAAATATTACAGCTGGCGATGTCATTCGAGTATTAGAGGGGCCTATAGGTCCAGTAGAATGTGTAGCGGAAACGAATGCTGCTAGCTGCGATAAATTTGACACATGTGTCAAAAAGAACCTCTGGACTAGACTTCGTGATAGCATTGCAGAAGTTCTAGACTCGACTACTTTAGCGGATTTAGCAGAAGAGAACGCAGGTAAGCAAGATTGCTACATGTTCTATATTTAGATTCGATAATGATTGCTCGTAATGGTTCAATATTTCAATTGAAGGTGAAACGATGATATATCTAGATAATGCGGCAACCACTCCTTTATTCCCTGAAGTTAAGCAAGTGATGATTGCCCATATTCATAGTAATGAATATGGGAATCCTTCGAGTGTGCACGCTCTAGGACGTAAATCGAGAAATGCAGTCGAAGATGCTAGGGAACAAATCGCCTTATCAATACATGCTAATGCAAGTGAAATTATCTTTACTGGTAGTGGTACGGAAAGTATTAATAGTGCAATCATGGGAGCGGCCTTTGCGAATCAACAACATGGGAAACATCTAATCACTTCTACCATTGAGCATCATGCGGTACTACATACTTGCCAATACTTAGAGAGCTTAGGTTGGGATGTTACATATATACCAGTCAGTGGGGATGGAGTGGTTGATGTACAACGGATTCGTTCTGCTGTTCGCAAAGACACTATTCTCATTTCCATTATGTATGCGAATAATGAAATGGGGGCTATACAACCGATTCAAGAAATCGCATCCATTTGTAAACAGAATAAAATCCTTTTTCATTGTGATATGGTACAAGCATATGGCCAATGTGATATCAATGTACAAGAGCTAATGGTAGATATGATGAGCACCTCGGCCCACAAAATCCACGGACCAAAAGGGATTGGATTTCTATATTTGCGTAGAGGGTTGCCCTGGCACCCGTATATTCACGGGGGCAAACAAGAACGAGGAAGGCGTGCAGGAACAGAAAATGTAGCAGCCATTCTCGGATTTGCTAAGGCAAGTGAAGTCACAAGCAATCAATTGCAAGAAAAACAACAAACGCTTTTTACTTTGAAACAGGCGTTTCTGGATATCATTCAGAATGAGATTCCAGTCGGCACATGGATAATCAATGGTCAAGGCCAGAGTTTACCATCCATACTAAATATCAGTTTTCTGGGGATAGACGCTGAAACACTGATGATTTCTTTAGATTTAACTGGAATCGCATGTTCCCATGGATCTGCGTGTACTTCTGGTTCCTTAGAGCCTTCCCATGTATTAAAAGCGATGAACCTATCGGATGAAAGAATAAAGGGAGCCCTTCGTTTCAGTTTTAGTGTCATGAATACCATAGAAGAAGTGAAAACAGCGGCTTTAGAAATTAGCAAACAAGTTATGAACTTGCAAAGGAAAGTGAAGTTATGAAAGAAAAAGTAGTAGTTGCCATGAGTGGTGGAGTAGATAGCTCTGTAACAGCAGTACTATTGAAAAATCAAGGATATGAAGTGATTGGAATCACTATGAGATTGTACTCTCCTGATGATCCACTAGAAGAGGCAAATCTTGTGGGTGGTTGCTGCTCTCTGGATTCAGTCAATGATGCTCGTAGAGTTTGTGAAAGCTTAGACATTCCCTTCTTTGCCGTCAATTATAAAGTGGAATTTGATAAGCTAGTTATTGAATATTTTCAGAAAGAATATGAACGTGGTAGAACGCCAAATCCTTGCATTGCTTGTAATGTACATATGAAATACGATTTATTGTTGAAAAAAGCCCTTGATTTAGGGGCGCAATATTTGGCTACGGGACATTATGTAAAGCGATGGTATGATGATACTCGCGGTCGATTTGTCTTAGAAAAAGCAGTAGACGAAAAAAAGGACCAATCGTATGTGTTGTATAATCTTACGCAAGAGCAGCTTAAGCATACCCTTTTTCCATTAGGGGGTTATCGTAAGACTGAAATTCGTGAAATGGCTAAGGACTTTGGTTTACGCGTGCATAATAAACCGGATAGCCAGGAAATATGTTTCATACCGAATGATGATTATAAGTCGTTTATAGAAAAAAGATCAACGACCCCAATCAAACAGGGTCACTTTTATGACACGAAGGGAAATATCCTCGGCAAGCATAAAGGAATTCCATACTATACCATAGGGCAGCGTAAGGGATTAGGATTAGCATTAGGATATCCAGCATACGTGGTAGATATCGACCCGAAGAAACACATTGTGATCATCGGTCGTAATGAGGAAGTGTTAGACAAAGGATTATATGCCGAAGAACTCAACTGGGTTGCAATTCCTGGATTACTAGTGGGAGAATCATTATCTGTACATATTAAAATTCGGTCAGCTGCCAAACCTGCTTTAGGCACGATGATTCTAGAGAATCATGATCGAGTGAAAATACTCTTCGATCAACCAGAAAGAGCCGTGACACCAGGTCAAGCGGTTGTATTCTATGATGCTAACAACCTAGTGCTAGGTGGTGGAGTAATCACTGAACGTATTCGCGTGTAATGGGAATAATATACTAGACGAAATTAGTCTTGTTTATTTCGATTATATGCGGTACAGTAATGACAGAGTGTAGCATATAATTTTACACACAAAATAGAGAGAAAATGGGAGAAGAATCGAATTGGTCATAAACAAGTATACTAAGCAAACCTTTAAATTTATCGAAATTGCAATTGTCGTTTTACTGATTGTTACAGTGCTATTAACAAGTAAAGAAATAGCAGTTACCCTGTGGCATGATTTTCAGAATCAACTTCTGATTGATCATTATAAGTTGATTCTATCTGAGATTCTTCTACTAGCAATCGGTGTGGAAATGGCAATCTTAATTATTAAGAAAAATGCGTATTTTGTTATCGATATCTTAATTCTTGCCATCGCTAGAAAGCTAATTACTTACGAAAATAGTATAGATCTGTTAATTAGTATAGTCTGTGTGATACTGCTTCTAGCAGCTAAAGTGTACCATAATCGATACGTATATTGTAAAACAGAACATGAAGACATATAAAAGCCGACTTTTTTGGGAAATACTAAATTTTGAGTATTTTTCGAAAAAGGAGGCTTTTTTTTTATGAAAAGAGCTGCAGATATTATAGGCCTATCGGTTTTATGTATCCGTACTGGGGAACAAATCGGTATTATACGTGATATAGCATGTGATCCACAAACATCTGTATTGGGGTTTATGCTTGAGCCTAAATCCTTATTCAGTCATGGAAAATATATACGATTACAAGATGTAAAAGCGATTGGGGAAGATGCTGTTACTGTGTATGCAGAGGATATTATTCATCCCATGGATGACGCTGAACAACAAGCGGGACGGGAAATGGAACAACAAGATGAACATGCTGTTGCTAGAAAAGATCATGAACATCACATCCGTGGTTTATATAACGGTGAGAAATTAAAAGGTATAAGAGTGGTCACTACGAACGGGAACGAATTGGGTCTGGTGGAAGATGTTTACTTTGATGAAGAAGTGGGGACAATTGTAGGGTACGAACTATCTGAGGGAATAGTGGCAGACATTACAGAAGGTAGAAAATATTTACCAAAACCTGTACACATAACCCTAGGAAAAGACGTCATAATAGTACCCCGTTCTTCAGAATTTGAAATTGAAGATTGGAGTGATCATAAGGAGGCTCATTAAATGGAGCATGTGAATTGTCCATTCTGCTATAGCAAAGATGTTGGTAAGATTGGCACGAATCAGTTTTATTGTTGGAACTGCTTCTTCGAGTATAGCGTTAGAAATAATGTGATTACATTATACGATATTGATGAAGAAGGCCAGCTCACTGCGTTAGAAAAAATAGAGCAATGATTCGCATAGTACATGCATAGAATAGTACAAAATAGAGTAAAAAGAGGGTGATCCCCCATTGTATCCTGGGTGGTTTAGTAAGCGGAGTTTACAGATTCTAATATACCTGTCTCTTATTCTTATAGTACTCCTGCTATTACAGCAACTGCGACCAGTATTGTCAGCAATTTTTTCTATTATAAAGGGGGCATTTTTACCGTTCATTGTATCAATCATCATTGCATACCTTTTAAATCCCCTAGTAAATATCTTACATCAAAAGGGATTCTCGCGTTTGACAGCAGTGCTTTTTATTTATATCGTGAGTATTTTAGGGATTGTCTTGTTATTCATACAATACATTCCAGATTTTATCGTGCAATTAAAGGAATTTGCTGAACAAGTTCCAGAATTAATGAAGAGTCTAGAAAACGGCATCAATACATACTACCAAAATCGCGATATCTTCCCTGAAAGCGTTCAATTTGGAATAGAAGCTTCACTATACAGAGTAGAAGAGGGTATTACGGAATCTATTTCGAATTTTCTATCGTATCTTGGAAATAGTTTGCCTAAGATTATGGCTTTTATCGTAGTACCATTTGTTGTTTTCTATATGCTTAAAGATCTTCAAGTGCTTGAGAATTTTATCATCACATTATTTCCTAAGAAATATCGTCGAGAAATGCTTAAGTTATTTCGAAATATCGATGAGGCTTTAGGGAATTACGTACGAGGACAAATTACAGTTTGTGTTGTGGTTGGTGTCTTAAGTTACATTGGATATAGGATTATTGATATTAAGTACCCTCTGTTATTAGCACTGTTAGTTGCCATTACTAATATTATTCCATATCTAGGACCTATCATTGGTGCAGCACCCGCGCTTTTTATCGCAGCCACCGTGTCCCCTGTCATGATTATTAAAGTGTTAGTCGTCAATATTATTGTTCAACAGTTGGAAGGAAACGTGATTTCACCGCAAATCATCGGCAAAAAACTTCATCTTCATCCTTTGAGTATTATTTTTGTGCTCTTGTTAGGTGGGCAAATTGCTGGCTTGTTTGGACTTATATTCGCGGTACCGATTCTAGCAGTAGGAAAGGTAGTCACTCAACATGTAGTGAGTTACTATATGCAAAAGAAAGAGTGATATTGACACTACTTCGATGGCTAGATATAATAAACAGTAGCCTAATACACATATTTACCATCCTCTCGTCCCTTTGAATGGATGAGGGTTTTTTATTATATCTATCTAATACTTAATAATTTTTGGAGGGGTTTTTGTGAAGTCACTGAAAGCAAAAGAAGTTCGAAAGAGGTATCTCGAATTTTTTGCTTCTAAAGGTCATGAAATTGTGCCAAGCGCACCACTAGTTCCAATTGATGATCCAACATTACTATGGATTAACTGTGGGATGGCACCATTAAAGAAATATTTTGATGGACGTGAAATACCTGAAAATCCACGAATTGCAAATTCTCAAAAATCAATTCGTACAAATGATATAGAGAACGTTGGGCGTACTGCTAGGCACCATACGTTTTTTGAGATGCTTGGAAACTTTTCTATTGGCGATTATTTCAAAAGAGAATCGATTCATTGGGCATGGGAATTCCTAACCAAAGAAATGGAACTTGATATTGAACGATTATCAGTGACAATTCATCCTGAGGACGAAGAAGCATTTGACATTTGGCATCAGGAGTTAGGGGTTCCGAAGGAAAGAATTATCCGCCTAACAGACAATTTCTGGGATATTGGAGAGGGACCTTGCGGACCGAATTCAGAGATTTTCTTTGACCGCGGGGAAAGTTTTTCTTGCGGAGATCCAGAATGCAAAGCTGGATGTGACTGTGAACGATATTTAGAAATATGGAACCTCGTATTTAGCCAATATAATCATAATAAAGACGGCAGTTATACGCCACTACCGAAAAAGAACATTGATACTGGTATGGGTCTTGAGCGTATGGCTTCTGTATTACAGCAAGTAGATACGAACTATGAGACGGACTTATTACGTCCAATTATAGACCATGCGGCAATGCTAGCTAATAAACAATACAAAGTCCAAAGGGAATTCGATATTGCCTTTAATGTAATTGCTGACCATGCACGTACTGTTACATTTGCCGTTTCTGAGGGTGTATTACCAAGTAATGAAGGTCGCGGTTATGTAATCCGTCGCTTATTACGTAGGGCAGTCCGTTTCGGTAAAGTGCTTGGATTCCAAGAGGCGTTTTTATATAAGTTAGCGCCAGTTGTGGCTGACATCATGGAAGATTATTATCCGGAAATAAAAACAAAGCTAGATTTTGTGCAGAAAGTAATTCGTACGGAAGAGGATCGTTTCCGCGAGACCTTAAATGATGGACTAGTGATTCTTCAGAACATGATCGACGACTTTAAAACAAAAGGCGTATCTGTAATCGGTGGACAAGATGCCTTTAAGCTATATGATACTTACGGTTTTCCAGTTGACTTAACAGAGGACCTAGCGGAAGAAAATGGCTTCACTGTTGATAAAGAAGGCTTCGAGACGTACATGCAGGAACAACGGGAACGTGCTCGTAATGCTCGTCAAGACGAGAATAGCATGAATGTTCAAGGTGGAGATTTAGCAGAGTTTAAGGAAGCTAGTGAATTTGTTGGTTATAGTAATCTAAACACGGATAGCTCTGTGTTGGGCTTATTTATCAATCGTGAGAAAACAAATTTCGCTTCTGTAGATCAGGAATGTCAAATCATACTTGATCGCACACCGTTCTATGCGGAGAGTGGTGGACAAGCAGCAGATGTTGGGTATATTAAAGGAAAAGACGGAGTAGGTAAAGTGGTTGACGTTCAAAAAGGCCCCAATGGACAGCATGTTCATAAGGTTTTCATTGAGCAGGGTACAATTCAATTGAATGAATCCGTTGTAGCAACAGTAGATGGTGAACACCGCAAGCAAATTATTAAAAACCATACAGCAACTCACATATTGCATAAGGCACTAAAGGAAGTCCTTGGGGACCATGTAAATCAAGCGGGATCTCAAGTGTCTAGTGATCGTCTGCGTTTTGACTTCTCACATTTATCTGCTGTTACGCAAGAAGAACTGCGTCGCATTGAACGTATCGTTAATGAGCAAATTTGGGAAAGTACGCAAGTAAATTGCCAAATTACTGATATCGAAACTGCGAAACAGAAGGGTGCAACAGCACTATTTGGTGAAAAATATGGAAACGAAGTGAGAGTCGTTTCTGTAGGAGATTATAGCATGGAGTTATGTGGTGGATGCCATGTGGATAATACGGCAGAAATCGGACTATTTAAGATTGCGAGTGAGTATGGAATTGGCGCTGGTATCCGAAGAATTGAAGCCTTTACTAGTAAGAAAGCCTTTTCTTTCTTTGATGAAAAGTATACAATGATGGAAGATATTGCAAATCAATTAAAGACCAAAGTCGATGATATGCCAAAACGCGTATCCCAAGTGTTAGATGAACTTAGAAGCGCGCAAAAGGAAAATGAGTCACTCAAAGGTAAACTCAGTCACTATGAAGCTAGTGGGCTAATTGACCAGATTCAGGATGTGAATGGAGTACCGATTTTAGCACAAGTTATTGAAAATGTAGATATGGATGAGCTTCGTATTGTAGTCGATGAGCTTAAGCAAAAGGTTACTTCCGGCGTCATTCTTCTTGGTAGTACGAAACAAGATAAGGTAAGCTTAGTTGCCTATGTGACGAAAGACTTTATCGCAAAAGGAGTTCATGCTGGAAACCTAATTAAGGAAATTGCTACGATCTGTGGTGGCGGTGGCGGTGGACGTCCAGATATGGCTCAGGCAGGTGGTAAGGACCCGTCGAAATTAAGTGCAGCAATTGAGAAAGTTTCTGAGGTTGTTTTAGGTCAGATTAAATAAGGCATACTAGAATTAATCGTACGATTTATACTATCAGAATTTATATATTTTTAATGTAGATAGTATAAGCGCAACTCAGGCATTCTCTACGCCAGAGGCTTGACGAATGCCAAGTTTTGTTTACATAGTCAGAATTTATAAAAATTCTGACTATAAGTAATGGCAACTAAGGCATTCACCTTCGTCAGAAGGACTTGGTGTATGCCAAGTTTTGTTTATATCATACTGAAATAAGAGGTGAGGGTAATGAGTTCCAACTTTGATAATTCATCCATGGATCATACAATGAAGTTTGATGTAAAGGTAGATGATAAAGAACTACAACCCCGCGAAGTGGTTTTGACGGTTTATGAAGCATTGAAAGAAAAGGGATATCATCCAATTAACCAAATTGTAGGATATATTTTGTCTGGAGATCCAGCTTATATACCAAGACATAATAACGCGCGGAACCTCATTCGAAAGATTGAACGGGATGATTTAATTGAGGAACTAGTTACCTCCTATCTTCAGCAGCACAAAAAGGATAAATAAAATGCAATATCGTTATATAGGATCCAACCAGTTGAAAGTGTCGAGAATGTGTCTCGGCACTTTAACTATGGGACCACTACAAAAACAATTATCCATTGATAAAGGCGCGGAATTAATAGTTGAGGCAGTAAAGTTAGGTGTGAATATCCTTGATACTGCTGAGCTATACCAGACGTATCCATATATAAAAAAAGCAATTTCCATGATTCCTAAGGAACATAAGCCGCTTATTATTAGTAAGTCCTATGCTTATACTAAGGAAATGATGAAACAAAGCATAGAGCGCGCAATCTCGGAAATGGATACAGACCATGTAGATGTATTTCTTATGCATGAACAGGAGACTGAGCTTACAATTCGTGGTCACATGGAGGCTTACGAATACCTGTTAGAAGCAAAACAACAGAAAATCATTCATGCCGTTGGCATATCTTGTCATTCGATTGAGGCGGTTCGGTGTGCGACAAACCTTGAAGGGGTTGATTGTATTATGCCAATATACAATCAAAAGGGGATAGGGATTATCGATGGCACATTGGATGAGATGACGAAGGCAATCTCCGGAGCACATAGCAAGGGTATTGGTATCATCGGGATGAAGGCACTAGCTGGAGGTCATTTGTTAGGAAATGCACGTCAAGCACTTGATTTTGCTCTGAGTTGTGATACACTTGATACGATTGCTATTGGAGTACAGAGTTATGAAGAGCTTCTTTTTAACGTTACTTGTTTTCAACAAGCTCCAATAAATCCTGAATTAGCCGCTAAGGTGCAAGCACAACCCAGAAAACTATGGATTGAAGAATGGTGTGAAGGGTGTGGAAAGTGTGTGCAGCGATGCACTGCTAATGCCCTGATGATTGTGAACGATCAAGTGGTGGTGGATCACAGCAAATGTAGACTTTGTGGATACTGTGGATCGGTATGTCCAGGTTTTTTCATTAAAGTTGTGTAAGAGTACATACTATGTTTTAGATGAAACAATGAGGAGTATACTAACTTATGAGGGTTATGGGATTAGACCTTGGGGACAAGACTATTGGAGTCGCTGTTAGTGATGAGATGAAATGGACAGCCCAAGGGATTGAGACGATCCAACGAAGAAAGCTGGAAAGTGACCTCAATCGAATAAATGAACTCATAAAAGAGTATAATGTTGTAAAGATTGTCTTAGGCTTTCCTAAGAACATGAATGGAACCATCGGCCCACGAGGGGAAATAGTCCGCGAGTTTGGACAGCTTCTCGAGCAGACGTATCATATCGATGTGGCTTATTGGGATGAAAGGTTATCTACGGTTGCTGCTGAAAGAACTTTACTTGAAGCTGACGTAAGTCGGAAAAAGCGCAAGCAAGTGATTGATAAGCTCGCAGCCGTGATTATATTACAAGGGTACTTAGATACTCAACAAGGAAAATAGAGGTGATTTTAATGTCAAATTGTGAACATGATTATGAGCATGACCACGAGTGTGAAGAATCAACAGTAGTATTAACAGATGAAGATGGTAACGAGCATGAATTTGAGTTGTTAACTATTCTTGAAGTAGATAACACGAATTATGCGGTTTTACTACCTTTAGAAATTCCTGAAGGTGAAGATGGAGAAGATTTTGAAGAAGAAGCAATCATCTTAAGAATCAATCAAGATGAAGAAGGTAATGATGTATTACAAGAAATCGAAGATGATGCAGAATGGGATAAAGTAGCTGCAGAATACGATAAATTAGCAGAAGAAGACGAAGAATAATACGAAGAATAATACAATAAAGAAAAAGGCGCTTATACAGCGTCTTTTTTTTTCGTTTCTGTGAATGTATACCTTTTTTCTCTAATAATCACTAGCGTTACATAAAAAATAACTGAAACAATGTCGGAATATTCAGACATTCACTTTCTTTTATTTGAGCTAAAAAGTCAATCACCAACAAAAGATAGCCTGCCCATTTGGTAAATATATTCTGTTTAAAAGATTTGCAACATGTGAACGGTCCCCCATATTCCTTACGTTTTCACTTATCTCTATATTGATAATAAATCCATGTTTCTATTTGTATTTGTTTTGTTCTCAAACATGTCTTTTGCAAGTAATGGTGGCTCAAACAACACTGTTACATTATTGGAGGCTAAAAAAGCTGCAATTTTCCAAATTGTTATGGATATGAAAGCAAATGAGGAGTCACCATGGCATAACAAAACACTCAAAATTCAGGAACCGATTGAGGCATATGACACATCAGATTCCCTGTATAGTTACTTATTTAATTTAACGGTTGACGGACAAGCAGCCGGTTTTATTGAGGTAAGTGCATTAAAGGATGAGTATCCCATTCTCAGCTTCGCACGCGAAGGTTCAGCATTGGCTCCATCGGAAATCGCAGAACTGAGACAGAAGAACAATAGTAGATCGCCTGTATTTGAAAAAGTGGTTACATTGGGTCCAGCACATTTTGGCTTGAAACGCGATTTTCCAGACGGGTCGGCAGATATTATTAGCTCTGTAGAAACTATTTCTCTTTCAAAGGGTAAGAACAAGCCTAATCCCAAGCGTAGCATTAACAACAATGCCCGTAAGCTTTGGAGGGATATCGATCTTGTTGTTGGCGATATTGGAAGCCCAAACGATGGGGGTAAATGATGATCTCGGTTTCGAGATCGGAGTAGAAAGCTTTAAAATTATCGGTGGAGTACTTGATCTGAACCAGATATATAGTTCGCTATGGACTGGCCCGTCTGGTTGTTCTCCGACCTCCGCCGCCAATATTATGAAGTACTGGAGTTCACGTGGATATTCGCAACTAACAAAGGATTGACCGACGAACAGCTATTACTGCAATTACGTAATGCTATGGGTACGGATAGCAACGGGAGAACACCTGTTAACAATATCGCATCTGGCATGGAGACCTTTGCTCGTCAAAGGGGTGTTAGCACTGCAATGGCATTTTGGATTGATCCCCCAACATGGAGTGGATATAAGTCGGGTATAAACAACGACCAAATGTTATATCCTTTGCGAATCAAACGTTTTTTGGTGACCATTCTGTCACGGGTGTCGGTTGGACAGAATTTTTCTATAACGGTTCTTCTAACGATCACCAGTATATGGAAGTTCATGATAATTGGTCAAGTACGCCAATGACAGTATTTATAGCCTATGGTCGTAATTACGCAGGTATATATTTTGACCAGTTCTCTCCTCGTTAATGAAAATTAATTAAAATGATTTAAGTGTATTCTTTCTGAATGGATGAGCTTGTAGAGCATAATTTAAAGTTCTTGAGAGGATGCTTTACGTTGTCTTCTAGGAAGGATACACTTGCTTTCTTAAAAAAAGTCTGTTAGTTTTTTATTGTTGAATAATAATTATACGGGAAGTAGATGGTGCAACCAGCGGAAGTGTATCGGCCAGTATAATAAGCATAAGATATTACAGGATTAAAGCCATTAACTATTTCTATTTTGCACGGGGTAAGCCTAATTGTTGGCATTAATTCGTTTTAAAGAAAGGAGTAAACTAATTTGAGAATATTATTGCTTACTCTAATTTTTTTATTAACACCATCTATAGCCTGGTCCGCTAAGGAGGATCAAAGCTATAATATGGCAAACATTAGAGTTGTTGTAAATGGGAGCCAAGTTAGTTTTGATCAAGAACCTATTATTGTCAATGATAGAATCCTAGTTCCTATACGTGCCATAGCTGAGTCTCTTGGAACCACCGTAGAGTGGCAAGAACCATATGTGATTATTACAAAAGGGGAGAAAAAAGTAACATTAACAATCAATTCCACGACAGCTTACAACGAAAACAGGCAAGTATTTTTTATGGAACAACCACCGATTATTATCAACGGACGTACATTGGTATCTCTTCGTTTTGTGGCGGAAGCTCTTGGGGCAAGTGTCACTTGGGACGATAACAACAAGGTAGTTACTATTATATCGGATGAGGACTTAGCAGGGTTAGAACAATCGATTGCAGGAGACAATTACTATAAGCTTTATGACCCAATTATTGGTCCTTCTATAGGCCCTGCATATGAGGAAGCAGAACAGTATGTTTTGGAACAACGACTATTAAATCATATAAAAGAAATACAATACACTTATATTCGTTTTAATGAGTTTGGAAGTTATAATACGATGGTTATAGGAAACGATGAAGTAGATAATGAAAAAGCTGTTTGGTTAGTCAAAGATAAGTATACCGATGACATTACCGTAACAGGTTCGACTATACTTAAGGATGGTATTTCCCAAGAGATAGTTTTTTCTGTATTGAAAAACAAAGAAATTGATAGAGAGAGTATTAGTAAAATATATATTGCTCCTTATGAAAAAAATCAAATCTATTGGTTTGTTATTGCAGAAAAGGGTGAAACGAAGTGTTATTACTGCTTAGATTTTTACACGGGTGATATTGTTATAGAATTAAGCGTTAAATAGCCCCTGCCTAGTCATTAAAGCACTGGTGTCTTCTGAGAAAAGCTAAGATGGGAAACTCTTTGTTGCCTTTGTAGCACTGATTTATATATCTTACATCAAAAAGCATATGCAGGAATCTGGGTTATTCCGTGATTATACGGTTCAAACCCTCCTGGATAAGCTTGATATCATAGAATGCTATGAGAACCTTGGCCATGAGCGAAGTGCTATCAAAGCAAAAACAAATCTATGAAGCTTTGGGGATTATTCCACCGACATAGTTATGTGTTGGCGGGAATCCAGGTGACAATCAGCTTCTGTTCGAAATCATCCTCTTTTACCCAACGCCCCTTATAAAACATATGATCAGCATACACTTGCTCATCAATCTTAGAAATGTCATAGCTCTTCTTATCTCCAACTAAGCCTCCAACCATCTGGTGATAGGGCCCATTCCTTTATTCTTTAATTTTTTGATCGACTGGGTCGTGATAAAAGCTCGGTCCCCTTTATCATTAAACTTTCTGTTATCCGTAGATGCTAGTCCCGAGTCCGTACAAACAATGAGCTTTGATAACTTGAAATCCGATAGTATTTTTTGTTCTAAAGGTTTTAATGTAGTCTGCTCATTGGTATTTCCTTTGTTGATGGAAATCGCAAGGGAAATACCATCACCATCCATGAAAAGTCCCATCTGGACAATCGGATTCGGACCATGTTCCTTAGAATAACTGTATTGCTTTAGACCGTCCTCTTGTTCAATTTCAAAAAAATAATTCGTACAGTCGAAATAGAGAATACCGCTATTTCTTTTGGATACATTGAGGCTATTTTTTGTACAACTCCGATTGAATAAAATCAGTTTCCTTAGCAATTACTTCAAGGGCTCGATAGACATGTTGAATTTCGAAATCGGGTTGTTCCATAAGCTTTGAAGATAATTGATGGGTAGCAAGCTTTGTAGAGGGGAATAGAATCTTGCCGTATAGCAAAGCCCTGTTTTCAAGACTTGCAATGATTTGGACATTTATGTAACAGTCAAATATCCGACAAGAAATCGAAGATGATGCAGAGTGGGATAAAGTAGCTGCAGAATACGATAAATTAGCAGAAGAAGACGAACAATAGTACAATAAAAAGAGGCGCTTTTACAGCGTCTATTTTTGCGTCTCAGAGAATGTATAGCTTTTTTCTCTAATAGGATAAAAAATATATTATTTTAATGGATATTCATAAAGTATTCATGATAAAATGGAATAAATATATGCTAATATAGCTGAAATTTACGAAGAAATCGGAGATTTTCAATGAATCAAACAATCATAAAATATATCATGATAGCTCTCGCAACTTTAATACTTGTGTTAGGAATAGGAAGTTACATTGCATATCAACATTTTTTAGACGAGATTAAACCCGTTGAAGGAAGTGCAATTGTAGAGCTTACGATTCCTAAAGGAACCAGTATAATGAAAACGGCAGCTATACTCCACGAAAATGGACTAATTAAAAATGCAAACTATTTTATTTATTATATCAAATGGAAACACAGCGGAATTCAATTCATAGCAGGCGATTACCGTTTACAACAGGGGAGCACTGTTGACGAGATTTTACGCTCTTTAAGCTCTGGTGAAGTAGTCCGTAATACCATCCGATTCACCATACCTGAAGGTTATACAGTAGAACAAACGGCAGCTAAATTAGCCGCTGAGGGATTCGTTAATGAAGAGAAATTTTTGGAAGCAGCAGATGCTTTAGATTACAACTATTGGTTTATATCGGAGATACCAACAGATACACCCTCGAAATACAATTTAGAAGGCTTTTTATTCCCTGAGACCTATGAAATGGTACAAGGATCTACAGAAAGACAGATCATAGAACGTATGTTAAGCCAGTTTGAAAAAGAATTTATTCAAGACTGGAAAACAGAATTACAGGAAAAGGGAATTTCCCTGTACGAGACAATGATTATGGCTTCTATTGTCGAACGTGAAGCGATGGTGGATAAAGAACGTGCTAAGATCGCAGGTGTGTTTTATAACCGCTTGAGAACAAGCCCATCATGGAAATTAGAGTCTTGTGCGACTGTCCAATATGCATTGGGGAAACAAAAAGCACGGATTACATTTGCTGATCTTGAAATTGATAGTCCTTTTAACACGTATAAACATGAGGGATTACCACCAGCACCAATCGCAAGTCCTGGGAGGGCCTCTATCCGAGCTGCTGTCCTACCAGAACAACATGACTATTTCTTTTTTGTTACTAAGAAAGACGGATCTAATGAACATCACTTCTCGAAGACCCTTTCGGAACATTTGAAGAACGATGCTCAGAGTAGGGGTTCTTGGTAAGCAATGCTTTAAAATTAGTAAGTATTGTATTTCAAGCAATTCATTTCACTTATATATAAATTAACGAGGAGATGAGGCTATGCAAGTATTTTCAGGCTTACGGGGAAAAATGATTATTGCGATTATTCTAGTTGTTGTTGTGAACATGGCAATTGTTATGGGATTCTTACAGTTTATACTAAAAGAAAGCGGCGAAAGTGCTGCGCAAATCAAGGCAAAGTCTGATTTAGCAACAGGTAGAGCGATTATCGAAGCTACTTACCCAGGTGACTGGGAGGTTCGTGGGGAGCAACTGTATAAAGGTAACATATTAATGAATGAGCATTTCGAAATCGTTGATTACATTGGGCAACTTACTGGCAATACAGTAACAATTTTTTTAGGCGATACGAGAATCACTACAAACGTAATCACCAAGGAAGGAAAACGTGCGGTAGGTACACAAATCTCTGAAACAGTAGGAAATGCAGTTCTTAAACGTGGAGAAACGTACGTAGGAGAAGCAGATGTAGTAGGGCACATCTATCAGACAGCTTACGAGCCAATTCGTAACAAAGCAGGAGATATTATCGGAATTTGGTATGTAGGTACATCCAAAGAATTCGTATCAAACATGGTTTGGACAACACAAAAAGGGATGATATATATTGCCCTTGGTGCAATTGTAATCTCTATTCTTCAAGCGATTTTTGTCGCAAATAACTTTGCAAAGGCGATTCAGAAGATAGCTGAAGGAATCTCTTTAGCGGCGAACCGTAATTTTAGCCATCGCATCCAAATGAACAGAAAAGATGAGATTGGTGAATTAGCTACAGCATATAACTCCATGGCAGAGAAAATCGGAACATTGATCAATGAAGTAAGGGACAGCGCTACGTTAGTCCTTGAATCGGCTACTGATTTAGATATTGCTTCTAGCGAACAAGCAACTGCTAGCGAAAGTATCGCTGCTACAGTTGATGAAATATCGAATGGTGCAGGTATGCAATCGAATGCTACGGAAGATACGGTGAGAATCGTAACGAATATTAACGAACGTATTACAAAAATTGCAGATAACGCAACAGAAGCATTCAATAGTTCGAATCAGTCGGTAAAGATGGCAGATGACGGAAAAGGGAAAATTGCTGGTTCAATCACACAAATGGAGCAAATCAACAAGAAGAGTCATGACACAGCAATGATTATGAAGAATTTAAGTGAACGTTCCGGACAAATCGGCAATATTATTGGTTTGATTTCTAATATTGCGGAACAAACGAATCTTTTAGCATTAAACGCGAGTATTGAAGCAGCGCGCGCAGGTGAACATGGACGTGGCTTTGCAGTTGTTGCCGATGAGGTACGTAAATTAGCAGAACAATCATCCCAAGCGACAGGCCAAATTGGTGGCTTGATTCAAGATATACAGAACGAAGTAGAAAAGGCAGTAAAAGAAGTGGAAGGAAACGTACATAGTATCGAGAGTGGAGTGGCAAGTGTTCGGGAAGCAGGTAATTTCTTCGAAGACTTAAGAAACTCTTCCAATGATGTGAGTCTGAAGATTAAAGAAATTAGCGATTCCGTACTCAATATTCAAAATGTTACGAAGGATTTAGTCTACAAGGTTGATGAGATTAACGAAATTGCTAGACAAACGGCCATAGGTACAGAAAGCATGGCTTCTATGTCAGAAGAACAAAGTGCAACATTACAAGAAATCAGCGCTACGGTTAGTCAAATGAGAAAGACTACAGAAGATTTGAAAAACCAAGTCGATTGTTTTAATTGCTAGTATAAGCAGTAATGGGTCATAAAGAGGCTCATTACTGTTTTTTTGACCGAATCATCAAGTTCGTACCATTCGCAAGATGAATGCGATTATGATATATTAGATTCAATTGAAAAAGGACAAAAGGTGGTTAGATGATTGATAGATAGTCAATTAGTTACATACATACAAGGATTACAACCTATTAGAAAACCAATCTACACACAACTTGAATCGATTGCGAAAGAGGAAGGAATCCCGATTATTTATCCAGAAACGGGATATTTTCTAGAATTACTATGTAAAATTCAACAGCCGAAACGCATCCTTGAGGTAGGAACAGCCGTTGGCTATTCAGCGCTATGGATGTTAGATGCGACGAACGCAGTGATTGATACGATTGAGATTGATTCGGAACGTGTAAAGCGTGCCCAACAGTTGTTCGAAGAAAATCACTATGCCAATCGCATTAAAGTTCATGAGGGGGATGCAATTGATGTTCTCCCTATTCTTGCCCAAGATATGCAGTATGACTTTGTATTTATTGATGCGGCAAAGGGGCAATATGTGAAATACTTTGATGTCATCGATCAAATGACTAGTAAGGGTGCGATTGTTGTCACGGATAATGTGTTTTTTCACGGAATGGTACCTGGAATTGTGGAACCAACGAAAAAGCTTGCTTCCCTGGTAAAGAAAATACAGTCCTATAACGTGAAACTACAGCATCTAGAAAATTGGCATACGACATTTTATTCCATTGGTGATGGAATTGCTGTAAGTATAAAAATAAGCGATACAAACGATTGATAGGAAAGGGTACCTTTGAACATGAAGAAACCAGAGCTTTTATCGCCTGCTGGCAACTTAGAAAAATTAAAAATGGCAGTACGCTATGGGGCAGACGCGGTCTATATAGCAGGAGAACGATTTGGGTTACGTAAAGCGGCGGGGAATTTTACATTCCAAGACATGCGTGAGGGAGTAGAGTTTGCCCATTCACATCAAGCGAAGGTTTATGTGGCAGCCAATATCATTGCACATAATGATGACCTGGTAGGATTAGATGAATATCTCATAGAAGTTGCCAAAACAGGGATTGATGCCATTATCTTCGCAGATCCTGCAATCTATATGGCAGCGAAACGAGTGATCCCAGAGATGCCTTTGCATGTCAGCACACAAGCAAGCACAACAAACTGGCAGACTGTAAAATTCTGGGCGGACTTAGGTGTTGAGAGGGTCGTATTAGCCAGAGAACTATCGCTACAAGAGATTACTGAGGTTCACAAAAATGTAAACACAGAAATTGAGTGCTTCGTCCACGGTGCAATGTGTGTAGCATATTCTGGTCGATGCTTACTCTCTAATTATATGGCGAATCGTGATGCAAATAGGGGCGGGTGTGCTCAATCGTGTCGTTGGAATTATTCCGTCGCCACAGAGCAAAACATAGAGCATGCAAACGAGCAGTCACAAAAGCAGTGGTCACTGAAGACAGAAGGGCACTATCTGATGAACTCTCGTGATTTATGTATGGTGGAACATATCCCAGAGATGATTCAAGCGGGAATTACTAGCTTTAAGATTGAGGGTAGAATGAAGAGCATCCACTATGTTGCTACAGTAACGAATGTGTATCGACAAGCGATAGACTTATATTTACAGAACCCAGATGCATACAAAGTTGACCCCAATTGGATTAAGGAAATCCAAAAGGCATCTCATCGACCGTTAAGTACAGGATTTTATCTCCAAAAGCCTACGGAAAAAGAGCAAATGTATCGGGCGGGTGAACAGTTCCGCAGATATGACTTTGTTGGTATGGTAATGGAGTATAATGAGGAGACAAGAATTGCAACGGTAGAACAGAGAAATAATTTTAAAGTTGGCGATGAGCTGGAGGTTGTGAGTCCGGGAGGAGTACATTTCCAACAACTAATACATTGGATTACTAACGCTAAGGGTGAACAGGTAGATGTAGCACCACATCCGTTAGAAATTGTATATATTCCGATGGATCAGCCTGTAAAACCATATTCATTATTTAGGAAAGAAAGTTCAATATCTGTAGACGCATAAAGTTTATCCCCTGACCTCATTGGCGATACTGAGGTTACAGGGGGTTTTTTATGGACTGGAACAATGATCTTCATCGTAAGAATATTAGGAGATTAGTATCTTTACTATTCTCATTTTCAATACTACTAACTATCATCTTAGCGCACATAGGATATATTCAACTGTTTGCCAAAAACGATTACCAGGGGATTAATCTCGTGAGTAAATCAATCGAGCAGCGTTCACGTTCTGTTACTTTAGATATTGGTCGTGGGGATATCTTAGATCGAAAGGGACTTTCCTTTACAGGTTTTGAGAGAGAAGCAATTCTTGTACTTCCTAAGAGGAAAGAACAGTTAGCGCTTGAAAAGAAGCAAATCGAAGAGTTAGCAAGCATATTAACAATTGACGAAGCATTACTATTTAATAGATTCGCGACGATTCGATTACCGGAACTACTAAAGATTAATCAGAAAGTTGTGTATATTAACGAAGCACAGAAACAGAAAATCGAGGCCTTGAAACTATCGGGTATTTTTTTTGCTGACCACAAAGAACGATACACAGATGAAATGATTGCAAGGCATGTGGTGGGTTTCATTGGACAAGATCCGAGTCTGTTACAAGCTAAGTATAAGAAATACATAGAAAACGGTGTCTTCTCAGAGCGTGATTTAGTAGGGAAATCTGGATTAGAAAGGACCTACGAATTGGATGTGAAAAGTGAAGGAGACTCGCGAATCTCCTATTACATATATCAAGACCGCAATCAACAGCTACACCCCTACTATGGTTTAGGCATTCGACTATATGAAAACGACAATCCATACCGCCCTGCCAAAATTGTAACAACACTCGATTTCGAAATGCAGCAATCAGCAGAACGATTACTAGACTCCTATCAAGTGGAAAAAGGGTCCATCGTAGTTCAAGACATGGAAAATGGCGATGTTTTAGTGATGGCTAGTAGACCGAATTATAACCCCAATCAAATAGAAATTGAAAAATATAACGATACGAAAAACCGAGCTGTAGCAGCTTTGTTTCCAGGATCTGTGTTTAAGATTGTGATTGCAGCGGCCGCATTAGAAGAAGGGATTGTTTCTTTACAAGATCGATTTGATTGTGAGGGGCATTTAGAGTTTGCTAATGGAGAAAAGCTAAAGTGTTGGAAAGAACACGGGCATTTATCGTTGATTGATGCGTTTGCAGAGTCGTGTAATGTTACATTTGCAAAGCTAGCGATTGAAATTGGTAGAGACAAAATAGAGAAATATGCGCAAGCTTTTGGACTGGGCTCGACAATCAGTTATTATGATTCCAATCGCGGGATTCCACAAATCTATCAAGAAGAGCATGGTCAAATCTTTCGAATCGAAGGAAAGAATGAGCAGTTGATTGCGAACACTGCCATAGGACAGCAGGATGTGCAGATTACTCCACTTCAGGCATCGAATATGTTGGTTACTATTATGAATCATGGGAGAATCTATCAGCCACGACTTGTTCAAGAAATTCGTGGAAAAAATGGTTATCTAATTCAAGCGTATCATACCCAATATAAAACTCCTGGATTAATTAGCAGACATACATTCTACCAATTGAGTAAACTACTAGAGGCAGTTGTACAAAAAGGGACAGCTACCACTATTGGAGAAGCAGGAATCTTAGCAGGGGGAAAGACTGGGACTGCTGAAATAGGAAAAACAGGGAATGTCCATCGCTGGTTTGTAGCATATTACCCAGCGAATAAGCCAAAATATTCAATAAGCATTGTTGTAGAAGATGTAAGGTCCTATGAACAAATAGGTACTCCGACCAATCTTTTTAAAGATTTCATTATTAATACTCTAAATCAATAATACATGAATATACTGTTATAAAAATTCATTCGTTAAAATATAATTCTTTAGTGTGATAAAGTGACATACTTCGACACGACATATTTAGTAGAATATTGATTACTGGGCTATATTTTTAAGTAATAATATCTTTATTCTCCAAAGCCATAAGGAGGTAAATAGTATGGGAGAATTGGAAAAAGATAAAAACGAGTTAGAAGATATCCGCAAAGAGCGTCAAATTAAACAACTAAATGACGAGCTTATTCAATTACGCGATGAATGCCAACGCTTAACACATGAACTAGACAAATGGAAGGAATATGCACGCAAGGATGATATGACTGAAATACTGAACAAAAGAGAAGGAAAAAAGATGTTAAATCATGAAATTGAAGTTGCTAGAACCACTGGAAATCCTTTAACAATCTGTTTTGTCGATATAGATGACCTGAAAACAATCAACGATGTACTTGGTCATATGGAAGGCGATAATTTAATATTAAATACAGCGAGAATACTGAAAGAGAATATTAGAAAACATGATGTTGTCTACCGTTTCGGAGGCGATGAATTTGTGATTATTTTCCCAAATACGACTCATCAAGAGGCTCAAGAAGTTTGCTGTAGAATTGAAAAAAAGATTGAAGATTATAATCTTCAATCTACTAAGTTCAAATTAAACATCAGCTATGGGGTTTGTCAGTATCCTACAATGAATATGCCATCGATTACTGAATATATTCAATTAGCTGATAAGAAGATGTACGATATGAAAAAGAAGTGTTAATGGTTCTTCTTATAAAACTCATTATATAATTTATTTAGAGCCCGTTTCTCTATACGTGATACGTAAGAGCGAGAGATTCCAAGTCCCTTCGCTATTTCCCGTTGCGTTTTTTCTTTATCTCCTGTGAGTCCATAACGGGCTATAATCACTTGTTTTTCGCGATTATTCAAGATATCTAACCTCGTAACAACCTTCTTCTTCTCCATTTCTAAAGCTACCGTATCGCCAATCTCTAAATCCTCTGATTTTAAGACATCAATTAACGTAATTTCATTTCCTTCTTTATCATGACCAATCGGATCATGTAAGGAAACATCTTTTTTCATTTTCTTCGTGGAACGCAAGAACATCAGGATTTCATTTTCAATACAGCGCGCCGCATAGGTTGCTAGCTTGGTCCCTTTATCAAGTGAGTAACTGTTGATTGCTTTAATTAATCCAATCGTACCGATTGAGATTAAATCGTCTGTATCTTCCCCGGTGTTTTCAAACTTTTTGACAATATGTGCTACTAAACGCAGATTATGCTTTATCAATTTCTCCCGAGAGTCCCCACAACCATTTTGCAGTGCAGTTAATGTCGCTAATTCTTCGTCTTCTGACAATGGCTTTGGAAATGCATTATTCTTAATATAAGAGAATAGCAACACAATCTCGCGAAACATAAGACCTAAGGCAGTAATCAAGCCTGGCACACGCATTCCTCCCTATTTCTATTTGTTTTTGTAGGCGCATAACCCATCATATGAAGAATCGTGCAAGTCCGTGCACGTACCAAAATTTAATATTTCAAAAACAGAACATAAGTTTGATTCGATGTAGGGAATTGTGATATAATTTATTAGAACAAGTAGTGACAATAGTAAGAATTAGTAATGAAATTTTTAATAATCATTCGACAGTTAAATGATGATAGATGGAAGGTGTCCATAGTGGACTTGCAACAGAAATTAGCGATCTTAGCAGATGGTGCGAAGTACGATGTTTCTTGTTCATCCAGTGGTAGTAAGCGGCAAGCACAAGCTGATGGGATAGGAAATGCTGCCATGAGTGGAATTTGTCATAGCTGGGCGGAAGACGGCAGATGTATTTCTCTGCTAAAAATTCTATATACGAATTATTGCATTTATGATTGTGTGTATTGTGTCAATCGCGCATCCAATGACGTGCCTCGAGCGGCTTTAACGCCGGAAGAGCTAGCAAATCTTACGATTGAATTTTATAAAAGAAATTATATAGAAGGTTTATTCTTAAGCTCTGGTGTAATCAAAAGCCCTGATTATACAATGGAGTGTATTATTCGTTCCTTACAGCTATTACGAGAAGTGTATAAATTCAATGGATATATTCACGTAAAGGCAATTCCAGGGGCGGATTCAACATTAATTGAACAAGCGGGACGTTATGCAGACCGCATGAGTGTCAACATTGAATTGCCCAGTGAACAAAGCCTATTGATGCTAGCCCCGCAGAAAAAACGCGAAATGATTGTGAAACCAATGATACATATCAGAAATCAGATTATACAGGTAAAGGAAGAGAAAGCGAAATATAAAAAAGCGCCTTCCTTTGTTCCAGGAGGTCAAAGCACGCAACTCATCATTGGCGCGACCAATGATAAGGACTACCAAATTCTGCGTCTATCAGAGGGACTTTATCAAAACATGCATTTAAAAAGAGTCTATTACTCATCCTACATACCGATCGTTGAACACCCCAACTTGCCTGTTACATCAAAATCATCCCTGTTAAGAGAACATCGCCTTTATCAAGCAGATTGGTTGTTGCGTTATTATGGATTTGATGTGGATAGTCTGTTTGCAAACAATCCACAACACGACTTAGATCTTATGTTAGATCCGAAATCCGATTGGGCTTTACGAAATTTGCATATCTTTCCGTTAGAGGTAAATCGTGCTGACTACGAGATGCTACTGAAAGTACCTGGTATTGGGGTGCGTTCCGCAAAAAAGATTGTGATTGCTAGAAGATATGGGGTCGTTTCCTATGAAGGTCTGAAGCAAATAGGTGTAGTTCTAAAGCGTGCTCAACATTTCATTACTTGTCAAGGGAAATACTATGGCGGTTCCTTTGATGATGCGAAGATTCGTCAACATTTAATAGGGGACAAGCACAAGAGCAGTAAGCAGTTAGCAGCAAATCCTACGAATCACGGGGAGCAACTATCACTATTTTAGTATTGGAAGGGACAATATGGCAATTTACATCTATGATGGGAGTTTTGAAGGTTTATTGACAGCATACCATGAGATTTTCCATAGTAGGCAAGCCCCTGATTTTATCGAAACGAGGGGTTCTTTTGCAGGTCATCTTTTCCTCCCAGTGATTGATGTTCAGACGGATGTAAAAGTAGCAGAGTTTGTATATAAAGGGATTATAGAAAAGAAATCGAATGAAATTATGGGGCAGATTTATAAAGTTTTTCTTTCGGAAGAAAAGGGCTTTGAAATGATTGTTTATCAATATTTGAAGAAGTTAGGAAAGTACGGTATTAATATTTCTAACAATATCCTAGATGAGACTACCCAGCAAATTCTGAGAATTTGTCAAAAGGTAGGTAGAGAAAGGCATCGAATGCTAGGCCTGTTACGATTTCAAAAAATAGAAGCAGAAGTTGAGATGTACTACGCTTCGATGGAGCCAGACTTTAACATTGTGGGGTTAATTGCACCACATTTTGCAGAAAGGCTTGCGAATCAATATTGGCTGATTCATGATGTAAAGCGGAAAATTGCGGCAATATATAATAGGCAGGAATGGATTGTGTCAGACTTCTCTAATTTCCAGCAATTGTCTCTAGCTAGCGATGAAAAGGATTTTCAGAAATTATGGAAAACTTACTTCCAACATATTGCGATTCAGGATAAAATAAATCCATCCTTACAAAGGCAACATATGCCGCAGAAATATTGGAAGCATTTGACTGAAATCTCTCGAGAAAGCTGGTAATCATGAATAGACTATTTATCAGTTATAACTGGTTATTGTTCTTTGGGATAGGATCACTCTATCCCTTATTAGCGATATACTTAGAAGAAGTTGGATTATCTGGCGCCCAAATCGGCGTCATCTTATCGATTGGTCCGATTGTTACGATTTTTGCACAACCGTTTTGGGGATATCTCAGTGATCGATTTCAAAGACCTATCGGTGTGATAACCTTAACTGCAACTCTATCTGCAATTACTGTACTGGGATATTTATTATTGAACCATTATATCCATTTCATAGTAGTAGCCGTTTTGTTAGCTCTTTTTCACAGTCCGTTAGTACCTATATCTGATAGTATTACACTCGGGTATGTCAAGAAGCATGGTGTCCCATTTGGTAATATTCGTTTATGGGGTGCGATTGGCTTTGCTTTAGCTGTATGGATTACAGGATTCCTAATGGAATTTACTTTTTCAGGGATCATATTCTATGTATTCTCGATTGTTCTGATTTTGACTGCAATCCTTGCGCGCTGGCTTCCGAATGAGGCGGAATATGTGCGAACAAACTTCAAACAAGGAATATCTAAATTATTCCGTTTACCAGCCTATTGTTTGCTGCTAATCAGTACATTTCTGATTTTTGGAGCGGTTCATGCGAACAACTTCTATTTCGGAATTTATTATACGAGCATTGGTGGCACAGTAGCAGGTGTAGGGGTCGTATTCCTTTTAGCGGCTGGTAGTGAGGCACCTGTGATGCGAATCGCAAATTATTATATTTCGAAGTTTGGCTTAGCGAACATCTTAATCTTTGCTTCTAGTATTGGGGCTTTACGATGGTTTTTCTTTTCCATGGAACCTAGTAGTCTATGGGTCGTGGTTGTATCAATATCGCAAGGAATTTCAGTGGGTCTTTTCATCCCTGCTTCCGTGATGCTTGTTCGTGAGCTTTCTCCCGACGATGTAAAAGTGACTAGTATGGCAATTTTTTCAAGTGCAGGGACGGGTCTTGGGACGACTTTTTTTACAGTTCTTAGTGGATATATCATTGAAATGTATACGCCATCTTCTATTTATTTATTGTATGGCATTGCATCTCTAGTCGGCATTACCAGTTTGTTTTTTATGAAAGTGTATCTTATACAAGCATTTCAAGGTGAAAGATTACAAAATTGAGCATATTATTAAAATATGGAACCATTTTTTCTTAAATATGAAAAAGTGGTTTTTTTATGCAGGATTTTACAGGTGCTTAACAGTATAATAACAATAAGGATATATAATGGAACGAAAATAGAATATGGAAGGGGTAAATCCTATTCAAAAGCTGAGAATTGGAATCGATTTAGGTGGATCAAGTGTCAAAATTGGATTAATCAATTCATTAGGTAGCATTGTGCACAGCGAAAAGAAACCAACTCCCATTGGAATAGGGTACAAAGATATTTTATTGGCATTTACAAGCTACATCGAGAATATACTAAAAGGTAAAGGCTTGTCCTGGAATGCGATTGATAGTGTTGGAGTTGGTGTGCCTGCTTTTATAGACTATCATAATGGGATTGTCTTACATGTTACAAACCTCGGTTGGAAAAATGTTTCGCTGCAAAGTGATTTGCAGGCCTTGTGGAAGAAACCAGTGTTTGTAGATAATGATGCGAATCTTGCGGCCTTAGGTGAGAGTTGGAAGGGTGCAGGTCGAGGCTACAAAGAAATGCTTTGTGTCACGATTGGTACTGGGATTGGCGGAGGTCTAATTATTAACGGTCATGTGTATCATGGGGCACATGGGATGGCCGGCGAAATTGGACATATCACAAGTGCGAATCATAAAGGGCGTTTATGTAATTGTGGGAACATAGGCTGCTTAGAAACAGAAGTATCAGCAAGAGCAATTGCCATTGATGCAACGGAGTTAGCAGCTACAAATTCAAAAGGATCTTTATATGATGAATTCTCAAAAGGTCAAGGGATTTCCACTCAATTCGTTATTCGGCAGGCTCTTGAAGGGGACGCTGACTGTCAGTTGATTATACGAAATATTGCTTCAATCCTTGGTACTAGCTTAGGTAATATTGCGGCAGTGCTAAATCCTGAACGCATTATTATCGGAGGTGGCGTCAGCCATGCGGGAGAACTATTAATGAATGCACTGCGAAGCTCATTCATGCTCTCTGCACCACCTTTAATTGCCGAACAAACTACGCTACACTTAGCTCAATTAGGAAATCAGGCAGGCATGATTGGGGCTGCAAGACTTGCAGAATTATCATATAAAGCTGAATCCATAGAAAGGGAGGGATAAATATGGCAGCAATGCTTCCTTCCAGGGATGATTTATACTTATTTAATGAAGGTAGTCTTTTTCAAAGCTACAAAGTTTTTGGTGCGCATGTAGTCGAGAGTGGACTAACTTCAGGAATCCGTTTTACAGTGTGGGCGCCGAACGCTACAGCAGTACGTGTGATAGGAAACTTTAATGATTGGGATGGACATCGACACGCAATGGAGCGTATCGATTCATTTGGCGTATGGACGCTTTTCACAACAGAAGCAAGTGTTTATGATCTTTATAAATATGAGATACATACTACCCAAGGTGAAGTACTTTCGAAAGCGGATCCATTTGGAGTATATTCTGAAATACGTCCTAATTTTGCCTCTGTCATTTATCCATTATCAGGTTATCAGTGGCAGGACGAGCAATGGCAAAAGAAACATAAAAGTTATAAGGCCCATAATGAACCAGTTAACATATATGAAGTGCATTTGGGTTCATGGAGATTAAAGGATAATGGGGAACATTATACATATCGTGATTTGGCGGTGGAGCTTGTCGACTATGTAGTCGATATGGGTTACACTCACATTGAAATCTTACCAGTGATGGAGCATCCCTTTGATGGATCATGGGGATATCAGATTACGGGATATTATTCGGTGACGAGCCGATATGGTACGCCAAAAGATTTTATGTACTTCATCGATCAATGTCACCAAAAGGGTATCGGCGTGATACTAGATTGGGTACCTAGCCATTTTTGTAAGGATGATCATGGTTTACGGATGTTTGATGGAACGCCTATATATGAATACACAGATTCAAGAAAAGCTGAAAAAGGTGAATGGGGAACCTTGAGCTTTGATTTTGCAAAGCATGAAGTACATAGTTTTTTAATTTCTAATGCAATGTTCTGGTTTGAACAATTCCATATAGATGGACTACGAGTTGACGCAGTTGCTAGTATGCTATATCTTGACTTCGGCAAAGAACATGGGCAATGGACACGTAATGAATACGGCGGAAGAGAAAACATTGAAGCGATTGCATTTCTCCGCAAATTAAATGAAGCGGTGTTCAAACATTATCCGAACGTCTTAATCATGGCCGAGGAATCAACAGCATGGCCATTAGTGAGTGCTCCTACATATCTAGGTGGTCTTGGATTTAATTATAAATGGAATATGGGTTGGATGAACGACATGTTGAAATACATGGAGCTAGATTCTGTCCATCGTAAATGGCATCATCAGTTATTAACATTCTCGTTTTTTTATGCGTTTTCAGAAAATTTTATTTTGCCAATTTCTCATGATGAAGTCGTGCATGGCAAAAAGTCGTTACTAAACAAAATGCCTGGTGACTATTGGCAGAAATTTGCGAATTTGCGCTTATTCATTGGCTATATGATGACACACCCTGGGAAAAAGCTATTATTTATGGGTTCGGAATTTGGGCAATTTATTGAATGGAATGAAAAGCAAGCTCTCGATTGGTTTTTACTTGATTATGAAATGCATCATAAAGTACAACTATATTTTAAACATATCAATCATTTTTATAAGAATAACAGCATACTTTGGGAGTTAGACCACCATCAAGAGGGTTTCTCATGGATTGATCCCCATGATTTCAACCAAAGCATGATTACTTTTATGAGATTAGGTGAGGAGAAGGGTTCCTACTTTATTATAGTGTGTAATTTTACGCCGACATACTATGAGAACTACCGCATAGGGGTCCCTGAGCTTGCAGAGTATAGCGAGGTTTTTAATAGCGACTTAGAAATATACGGAGGCTCAGGCCAGCATAACGAGAAGCAATTGCGGGCTCAAAAAACGAAATGGCACAATCAGCCGTTTAGCTTAGAAGTGAAAATACCTCCGTTAGCAACTATCATTTTAGAACCACGAAAAAAAGAGAGGAGCGTATGACGATGCAAAGAAAGCAATGTGTCGCAATGTTATTAGCAGGCGGTGAGGGGAGAAGGCTAGCCCCTTTTACAGCGAAGTTAGCAAAACCAGCAGTACCATTTGGTGGTAAATATCGTATTATTGACTTTACCCTTAGTAATTGCGTGAATTCGAATATTGACACTGTTGGTGTGCTTACACAGTACAGGCCGTTAGTTTTAAATACATATATTGGGATTGGAAGTCCGTGGGATCTTGACCGCAGAAATGGCGGGGTCACTGTACTTCCTCCTTACATGCATCAAGAGGGTGGAGATTGGTACAAGGGAACGGCAAACGCTATTTATCAAAATATGGGTTTTATCGACCAATACGACCCAGAGTATGTTCTTGTGATTTCCGGTGACCATATATACAAGATGGATTACGCGAAAATGCTAAAATTTCATAAAGAAAAGAAATCAGAAGCTACAATCTCTGTCATTGAGGTTCCGTGGGAGGAAGCTTCACGTTTTGGCATCATGAATACGAATGATTCGTACGAGATAACTGAGTTTGATGAAAAACCAAAAAAACCAATAAGCAACTTAGCATCGATGGGGATATATATATTTAATTGGAGTTTATTAAAAAAGTATTTAATAGCCGATGAGAACAATTCCGAATCAAGCAATGACTTTGGTAAGGATTTAATTCCAGCAATGTTGCGCGATAAAATACCTATGTTTGCATATCCATTCCAGGGATATTGGAAGGATGTGGGAACCATTGACAGTCTATGGCAAGCGAATATGGACCTATTAGAAGATCGTCCTGAGCTAAATCTATATGATAGTAAATGGAGAATCTATTCTGTAAACCCAAATCAACCACCACAATATATTGGACCAACTGCCAAAGTGACACAATGTTTGGTCAATGAAGGATGTATTGTTCATGGGAATATTCATCGCACAGTTCTATTTTATGGTGTTACCATAGAGAAAGGTACTGTCATACGGGATTCGATTATCATGCCGAACGTGAAAATAGGGGCCAATGTGCAAATCTATAAGGCAATTATTGGAGAAGGAACAATTATTGAGGATGGCGCTACTATAGGGAGTATAGATTCTGAAGAGATTGCAGTGATTGACAATAATAGTGTAGTAACGAAAACTGCGGTGATTGGGGATCAGGAGGGGATATTGGTATGACGCAGATGATGGGAGTCGTTAATCTTGGTAATGAATGTAAGGATCTAAAGGATCTAACAATTTTCCGTTGCAATGCTTCAGTTCCATTCGGTGGTAGATACAGGTTTGTTGATTTTGTACTTTCTAGTATGGTAAATTCTGATATTTTCAACGTTGCCGTATTAACAGACAAAAAATATACATCCCTCATGGATCACCTGAAAAACGGGAAATCGTGGGATTTAAACAGAAAAAGAGACGGTTTATTCATACTTCCTCCAGCAGATAAAGATAACTTCCCTGGTTTTGTTGGCGATATCAAGAACTTTTATTGGCATCTCGATTACTTTTATCGCAGTACCCAAGAATATGTTGTCATTGCCGGAAGTCAAATTTTACTGAACATCGACTATAAGAATGTCCTTGATTTTCATATCGAAATGGATGCTGACCTTACAATCGTTACCTGCGATAAAGAAAAATTAAATTCAACACTTTGTCACCAATATTGCAATACGGTCAAAATGGATAATCAGCACCAAATAATTGATATCCACAAAGGCATGGATGAACAAACTACCAATGTATCATTAGATGTGTATCTTCTAAAGCGCAACTTCTTAATTGAACTGATTGAATCTTCTATGATTAAAGGTCATAAGGACTTTACAAAAGACACAATCATGAAAAGCGTAAGTAAACACAAGATGTATGGCTACACACATCAAGGATATGTGGCACCAATATTTTCTATAGAAGATTACTATCAGCACAGTATGAACATGTTAAATTCAGCGACTAGAGATGAATTGTTCCATCATCCAGGTGTAATCTATACAAAAGTAAAAGATGAACCACCTTCGAAATACTCAAGTGATGCGAACGTAATCAACTCTTTAGTTGCCAACGGCTGCCATATTGAGGGGACAGTTGAAAATTGCATTGTATTTCGCGGTGTTAAGGTACAAAAAGGGGCAGTGATCCGTAATAGTATTATTATGCAACGCTGTGAAATCAGTGAGAATGCTTTGATTGAAAACGTAATATTGGATAAGGAAGTATACGTTACACCAGGCGGTTCTATGCAAGGGGAACAACACTCGCCTACTGTTGTGGCACGGAGAATGGTGATTTAAGTATGCTTTGAAAGGTTGGTTATATGAATATTTTAATGGTTGCGTCCGAAGGTGTTCCATTTATTAAAACGGGAGGATTAGCCGATGTCATTGGTTCTCTCCCGAAAGCACTTCAACATGAAGGATGCGATATCCGGGTCATTCTACCGAAGTATGGAACGATTATAGAAGAATTCAAAGATCAGATGAATTTCCTTTGTTCTTTTCCAGTCATGGTAGGTTGGAGAAAGCAACATTGTGGTTTATTCGAATTGAAATTCAACGGAATTCATTATTATTTTATTGACAACGAATACTATTTTAATCGCGAGCGTATTTATGACTTTTTTGATGAGGCAGAGCGATTTGCCTATTTCTGTTTTGCTGTATTAGAAGCGACACAACATATGGATTTTCAACCAGAAATTCTTCATTGTCATGATTGGCAAGCGTCTTTAGTACCGGTATTTCTGAAATCCCATTACTTACAGCAGGCGCCGTACAGCAACATGAAAACGGTACTAACCATTCATAATTTGAAATATCAAGGAATCTTTCCTGAAGTAATCCTGTCGGATATATTAGGTTTAGGCTATGAGCACTTTACACCTGATAGTTTAGAAAGCAACGGATGTGTGAATTATCTTAAGGGTGGAATCCTATATTCAGATGTTGTAAATACAGTCAGTAGTACATATGCAGAAGAAATTAAGCATGTTTTTTATGGGGAAGGCTTAGAAGCTGTTATTGCGAAAAAAGGGATTCAAGGGATTGTCAACGGTATTGACTACGACCTTTACAATCCAATGGGAGATTCGAATATACAATTTCATTACAAGACCTCGTTAGCCAAGAAACTTAAAAATAAAGAAGAATTACAAAAACAACTAAATCTACCTATCAATCAAGCCACTCCGATGATTGCCATTGTATCTAGGCTTGTGGAACAAAAAGGATTTGACTTATTGGCACCAATAATCCACCAAGTCCTAGCTGAAGACATACAGCTTGTAGTTCTAGGCACTGGAGAAAAGAAATATGAAGATTTTTTCTTACAAGCTATGCATATCTACCCTGAGAAAGTCTCGACAAAATTATATTTTAATGAAGCATTAGCAATGCAAATATATGCCGGTGCAGATCTTTTCTTAATGCCATCAAAGTTTGAGCCGTGTGGTCTAAGCCAACTCATTGCCCTAAGGTATGGGAATATACCAATTGTGCGCGAAACAGGTGGATTGAAAGACACAGTACAGCCGTTTAACGAATTTGAACAAACGGGTAATGGTTTCACTTTTACGAACTATAATGCTCACGATATGTTGCATACGATTCAAAGGGCACTAAGTATCTATAAAAATCAAGTTCAATGGGCAAATCTCGTGAAAAATGCAGTGAAACAAGATTATAGCTGGTCGAATGCTGCAAAACACTATAAAAATTTATATTTGCAGCTATAAATCCTATTAGCGGCTAATACAAGGAGGAACATTATGTTTTCAAATACGGAAGAATTTAAAACAGGGTTTTCAAAAAAATTAGCTGCTCTTACGGGAACAAATATCGAGGATGCAAGCTATAACGACATATATACGACTATTGGTAGCATGGTTCGAGAGTATATCAGTTCGAATTGGATGGACACGAACCATCAGTACCGAAAGGATAACGTCAAACAAGTGTACTACTTTTCATTAGAATTCTTACTCGGTCGTTTAATGGGAAGTAACCTACTGAATATGGGGATTTATGACATATGCGAGCAAGGACTCAAGGAGTTAGGGGTATCGCTCGAAGAAATGGAAGAACATGAGCCAGATGCCGGTTTAGGCAACGGCGGTCTAGGTAGACTTGCAGCTTGTTTTTTAGATTCCCTTGCATCTTTAAATTTACCGGGACATGGTTGTGGAATCCGTTATAAATATGGATTGTTCGAACAAAAAATCGTCAGTGGTTATCAAGTGGAATTGCCGGATCATTGGTTAAAAGAAGGAAACGTATGGGAAATACGTAGATCTGATAAAGCAGTAGAAATTCACTTCGGCGGACATGTTACGATGGAACAAGTCCAAGGACGTTTGAAATTTAATCACTATGCATATGAAACAGTTGTGGCGGTACCTTATGACATGCCGATTATCGGCTATGAAAACAGTACAGTTAACACCTTACGACTATGGAGCGCGGAATCCATTGTCAAGGACTTAGATTCGCATTCTATTAGCACACATGACCAAAGAAAGATTATTGAATATAAGCGTCAGACCGAGGCTATTTCTGAATTCTTATATCCAGATGACAGCCATATTGAGGGAAGACGACTTCGCTTGAAACAGCAATATTTCTTAGTGAGTGCTGGAATTCAAAGTGTATTGCGAAGTTATAAAAAGAATTATGATTCGGTTTTTGAATTGCCGAATCGAGTTTGTATCCATGTCAATGACACACATCCAGTACTGGCAATCCCTGAGCTAATGCGCATTCTATTAGATGAGGAGAACTTATCATGGGATGAAGCTTGGGATATTACGACTAAGACAATTTCTTACACGAACCATACGACTCTGTCCGAAGCATTAGAAACATGGCCTGTGGATTTAATGAAAAGCTTATTACCTCGTGTATATATGATTATTGAGGAGATTAATCGACGTTTTACACAAGTCGTATGGGAACAATATCAAGGAAATTGGGAAATGCTCCGTAATTTATCAATTATTAATGACAACACGGTGCGCATGGCCAATCTCGCGATTGTAGGAAGTTATAGTGTCAACGGGGTGGCACAGGTACACACAGATATCTTGAAAAAGAGAGAAATGAAGGATTTCTATCAGATGTTCCCAACGAAATTTAATAACAAAACGAATGGGATCACCCATAGGCGTTGGTTATTAAGAGCAAATCCTCAGTTAGCATCGCTAGTCACAGAGTCGATTGGGGAAGATTGGATTGCCGAGCCATCTCAATTGATAGGAATAAAGCAATATCTATCGGATGCTAGTTTTCAACAAAAGGTTCAAGATATAAAACGTTCAAACAAGTTGATTCTTGCAGATATTATTAAGGAGCAAAGTGGAATTATCATCGATCCGAACACGGTTTTTGATGTCCATATAAAAAGGCTTCACGCTTACAAGCGTCAAGTTCTTAACATCCTTCATATTATGGATCTTTATAATCGTATTAAAGAAGACTCGACATTTGAAACGAGTCCTAGAACCTTTATTTTCGGGGCAAAAGCAGCACCTAGCTACTATTTTGCAAAAAAGGTAATTAAGCTAATCAACACTGTTGCAAACATTGTCAATAACGATTCATCGATACGCGGTCTTATTAAAGTAGTTTTCCTTGAAAACTATCGTGTGTCGTTAGCAGAGAAGATTATTCCTGCATCTGACGTAAGTGAACAAATCTCGACCGCTAGCAAGGAAGCATCAGGCACAGGGAACATGAAATTTATGATGAATGGTGCAGTAACCCTAGGCACACTCGATGGAGCGAATATTGAGATTGCCGAAGAAGTAGGCGACGATAATATCTTCATTTTTGGACTCACACCTAATGAAGTTCTTAATTATTACAAGTATGGTGGTTACAGCTCATGGGACATGTATAACACGTTCCCGAGAGTGCGTAGAGTTATGGAGGAACTGATATCAGGGGAAATTGTAGCTCAAGCTGGAGAGTTAAGAGATATTTACAATTCTTTATTATCGGATAATGATGAATACTTTGTACTCAAAGATTTCACTCCATACGTAGATGCTCAGCTTAAGGTCAGTCAAGCCTACAAGAATCAAAAGAAATGGACAGAAATGGCAATTATGAACATCGCACACTCTGGAAAGTTCTCCAGCGATCGAACAATTGCTGAGTATGCCTCGGAAATATGGAAGATTAAGCCCGTTATTAAATAAATCTTGTTGGGTGGTGTCTGTTTGAATCATAGAATTCTGCATAATTCCCATCTTGCGGAGTATCGTCAACCTTTTGGTGCAGTGCCTTGTGGGATGGAAATCACTCTTCAATTAGACATAGAAGTTGCTAGCCATGTGGAATATGTAGGCCTTCATATACATTACGATGAAGGGCAAACGTTTGAGTACCCAATGTCAATCAGTCCATTCAATCATGATATAAGTCGGTATCGAGTAACTGTAGTAATGCCATCGCAACCACAGCTTGGCTGGTATTATTTTGTCATTATTGAAAATGGATATAAGTATTATTATGGGAATAACCATGGAAGATTCGGAGGGGTTGGCGACAGATACGAGGATAATCCCCATGCCTACCAAATCACAATCCATGATGAAGCAGTAGAAACTCCACAATGGTTTAAAGAATCAGTGATGTATCAGATATTCGTTGATCGATTTTATAACGGAAATCCGAATGGGTTGATAGATAACCCAAAGAAGGAAAGTTTATTACATTCTCACTGGGAGAACGCACCGTTATATGTGCGTGATCCTGATACAAAGAGAGTCGTTCGGTGGGACTTTTTCGGTGGTAATCTTCTAGGTGTGATGAAAAAGCTGCCGTACCTCCAATCATTAGGGATTCGAGTGATTTATTTTAATCCAATTTTTGAAGCGGCTAGTAATCACAAGTATGACACTGGAGATTATCATAAAATTGATCCAATGTTCGGGGATAATGATTTGTTTCAAGAGCTTTGCATAAAAGCAGAGCAATATGGAATTTCAATTATTCTTGACGGAGTGTTCAGCCATACGGGCAGTGACAGCATTTATTTCAATAGAGAAGGTAATTATGATTCTGTCGGTGCATACCAGTCGCAGAAATCTCCTTATTATTCTTGGTACAAATTTTCCAACTACCCCGACCAATATGAAAGTTGGTGGGGTGTTGATGTTTTACCGAATGTGGAAGAGTTAGACCCATACTATCAAGATTTTATTATCGAACAAGAAAATAGTGTATTAAAGCAGTGGATTCAATTGGGTGCTAAAGGCTGGCGTTTAGATGTAGCAGACGAACTTCCTGACTCATTTATCAAAAAGTTTTGGAAAACAATGAAAGAGTTTGATAAGGAAACTATATTAATCGGTGAAGTGTGGGAAGATGCGTCCAATAAAACGAGCTATGGAAACAGACGAGAGTATTTACTCGGACAAGAGTTAGATTCGGTAATGAACTATCCATTTCGAAATGCAGTGATCGACTTTCTAATGAATCGCAGCGATGCCAATAAGATTCATCAGCAACTCATGAGTTTGTATGAGAATTATCCATTGCATTACTTTTATAGCACGATGAATTTAGTAGGAACTCATGATTCTACACGAATATTGACGGTATTGAATGACAATATTGATAAGCTGAAATTAGCAGTTATTTGGCAGATGACATTTCCGGGTGTGCCTTGTATTTATTATGGCGATGAAACAGGAGTGACTGGTGGAGAAGATCCACATAATCGCAAACCGTTCCCATGGAATGACCAGAATCATGAGTTAATCAATTGGTATAAAAAAATCGTTGCCATTCGTAATCACTACGACGTTTTCCAGACTGGGTCTTGGCAATCGATTGCTCCGTCAAACCAAGTATATGGGTATATTAGAACTATCGAAAACCAGCAAGATGTATTTGGTTATAAGAAGTTAGATAACTTGGCTGTCGTTGTTATGAACTCTAGCGATACACAAACCGTTTCAGTCGATATCGATACCCACCAATGGATGATTGAAGGTTTTATGTATGACCTAACGGATGACGTGGAATTTGTAGTGAATGAGGGTAGAATACGTATTCTATTACAGCCATTGCAAGGTAGAATTCTTATTAAAAATCGCTGGAATCGTAAGGAATCGGAAAAGCGTAGGGCTGGTATCTTGTTACATCCAACTTCATTACCATCAAAGCATGGTATAGGAGATTTAGGTGAACAAGCATATGCATTCGTTGACTTTTTAGCAGAATCAGGTCAAAATCTTTGGCAAATGTTACCGCTCCATCCTGTCGGTTATGGTGAATCTCCATATCAAAGCTTTTCTGCTTTTGCCGGAAATCCGATGTTAATTTCCTTAGAAAGATTAGTTGAAGACGGGTACTTACAAGCTGAAGATATAAGTGATCATCCGGTTTTCCTAGATAACATTGTAGATTTTGAAGAGGTCAAACAGTTTAAAAACAAACTTTTGAAAAAAGCATTTGCGAATTTTTGTGAATCTCCAAGCCTTACCGTTCTATGTCCTGAATTTGATTTGTTTTGCAAAGAACACCAAGATTGGCTGGACGATTATTCATTATTTATGGCTTTAAAGGATCATTATAACCAAATACCATGGGTTGATTGGGATCAGAACATTGCTGCTAGAGAAAGTAACGCTATAGATAACTATAGAGAGAAGTTACAGAATCGTATTCAATATGAAAAATTTCTACAGTTTTTATTCTTCCGTCAATGGAATGATCTGAAGAACTATGCAAATCAAAAAGGCGTTCAAATCATTGGTGACCTACCAATCTATATAGCGCATGATAGCGCAGATGTATGGGTTCAACAGCACCTGTTTAAACTTGACGCACAAGGTCATCCTACACATGTAGCAGGGGTGCCTCCTGATTACTTTAGTGAAACTGGGCAGTTGTGGGGAAATCCTATTTATCAATGGGATACTTTAAAGGCAGAAGGTTATCAGTGGTGGGTAAAACGGATAGCTGCATTACAAAAACTAGTCGATAGGATTCGTATCGACCACTTCAGAGGTTTTGCAGATTTCTGGGAAATACCTGCAGGAGAGAAGACGGCCATTAATGGTCAATGGGTTGATGGACCAGGGGAAGAATTTTTTGATAAAATATATGAGCAACTGGGAAGCGTACCATTTGTTGCAGAGGATTTAGGGTATTTATCTCCGCGCGTTCATGAATTAAAAGAGTATACTCAGCTCCCAGGTATGCAAATATTACAATTTGAGATAGAACCCAATCTGTTAACTAAGTTTCATATCCCTTTGCATAACAAAAACACAGCAGTGTATACAGGGACTCATGATAACGATACAGTTTTGTCTTGGTATCAACGAAGTCATCCTATAGCTGCGGAGGACTCTACTCGAGAAGAAGATAAGAAGATTGCTTGGACGTTTATAGAAAAAGTGTATCAGACCGATGCTAATATTGTGATTATTCCTTTACAAGATATTTTAGCGTTGGGTCCTGAAGGGCGAATGAACACACCGGGCACAACGACAGGTAACTGGAGCTGGAGATTTACTGAAGGACAAATCAACGCTAAAATTAAGCAAAAGCTCAAAGATCTAACAATTAAGTATGGTCGATAAAGAAAACTTGGCATTCGCCAAGCAACTGGTGAAGAGAATGGCTGCCAAGCTTTTGGCGAAGTAGCAAGGAAGACAATAAATAAGGATGCGCTAGTTTAGCACATCCTTATTTTTATAAGCTAAGTTTTTGTTTATTTCATTTTAGACTAGATTATCTTTTGTTTTCTTCTTTATTTCTAAGTAACATGAACGCAATAGCAGCTACAACGGCTAAACCTAGAATCCACCATAGGTAGTTACGCGTCGCTGTCTCATCTGCTACTTGACCCGGTTCTTGTGTCTCTGCAACAAATTCAGGCTCATCAATTGCACGTTGTGCTAAATCTTTAGCTTCTGTTGCTTTGTTAAGAGCAACAGTTAACGCACCAGTTGCTTCTTCTGGATGGTGGAAGCCCATACTATTTTCTGCTGCAATCCACTCCCAATTTAAGTGGGAAATGAAGTAAGTATCTCGTGCTTGCTGTAATAACGTTTCGCTAAATGCATTAGCAGTTCTTGCTTGTTCAATCGTATCAATTGCAATGGACATTTCATCCATCGCTTCTTCCATTAAACTATAGACTCCTTCTTGAATCTCTTTCATCTGTGCACGGTATTGATCTTCTGTGAGGTCATGACAGTTACCGCATGTTTGTTCAGGGTTGTTCATTGGACTTCCTAAGAAGTGCTGTGTGAATTCATTACCTTGGGCGTCCTTAATTTTTGGCATATGACAATCGGTACAAGATACGCCAGCTTTATGATGTGGGCTTTCCCAATATAGTTCTGTCTCTGGGTGCTGAACTTTATATAAGAACATATCAAGCTCTGGGTGATTCCAGCCTCCTGTAGGGTGTTGCTGCCAAAATTCGTTGTTTGCAATATACTCCGGCATATCTGCAACTTTTCTAAAAGGAAATTCAATTGTTTTTCCAGTTGGGTTAAAGTTATAATTTACGTGACATTGTGCACACATTTGAGAGTTAATGGAATCATTCTTTCCAGGGTGGTCAGCTCCCGTTTTAGCTAAAGCTTCATGGAGGCCAAAGCTAACTGTACGTGACTCCGTACCATGCGGATTGTGGCACATTACACATGTAATAGGATGACTGATTTTTTTGTCTGTAAGTAATTCTTGCACATCAGAGTCGTAATTAATTCCATCTGGTTTATTCCATTGATGGTAGATGTCTGCACTCTTACAAGTGTAACAAGTTGCACCTTTACCTCTTGTTGTTAGCTCAATATCTTCAATCATGTTAAAGTGTTCCCTAGGCTCTCTGTAGTCTTTCGCAAATGCATGTCCACTTAATAGCTTTGGAAGTAATGGCCACTCCACTGACTTCTGTGGAGTCTGGTCAACTTTATTCACGTAACGATAGTCATCATAGATAGTTTTGTGACACATACCGCACGTTGCTGCACTAACATCGATGTTAGGACGAACTTGTTGCGGGTTCGCTGCATGTTGCTCAGAACCTGTATGACAAGTAACACAAGATACATTAGCATGCTTGCTGCCAGTCATCTTTGTTACTGTTTGACTATGGCAGGTTTGGCATTGTTGTTGGGCTGATACTTCTTCAAGACCTGTAAAAACAAAGAACGTAAAAGCGACGAGAAAAAATATGATAGTACGTTTCAACCTGTATCCCTCCTGAAAATATTATGTACAAGGGTCTAACTCCTATAAAGGAGCAACTCGACCTTCTTATTATGAGATTAAAAATAAAAAATATACCGTTTATCTCCATATTAGTGAGATAATTTAGACACATATTTGATGAATTTTTGTCACTGTAAAAAATGTATATTGATGTATTATCAAGTAAGGATTAGGAATGGACAGACGGAATCTTAGAGTTCATATGTCCTAATGATGATAATATATATGGAATAGGTTCACGTATTTATTTTAAATATAGGAGAAACATAAGCTATGCAAACAATTTTTTTATACTTTGTAATAGTAGTCAGCTTTATTGATACAATGGCACAATTACCTATTTTAGCACCTTTTATTACATCATTAGGCGCAACTTCCATTATGGTTGGAATTATAATGGGGGCATATTCCTTTTCTAATATGATTGGTAATCTTGGTGCAGGATTTATTATCGATCGATACGGGAGAAAGATCGGGATTTACTCTGGGATGTTTATAGCTGGAATGGCAGTGTTTTTATATGCGTACGTTACAAATCCTATGGAGTTATTTATCTTAAGAATCGTTCACGGAGTAGGTGGGGCCATATTGATTCCAGCAGCCTTTGCGTTTCTTGGAGATCTATCGGAAAATGATTCCGTAGGCAAATCTATGGGGTATTCCGGAGCAGCCGTAGGAATGGCTGCTATGCTAGGTCCGATGTTTGCAGGTATCGGCAAAGATGTGTATGGGATTAATGTTGTTTTTATGGCGATTGGTTTGGCACTTATGATTACGTCAATTTTAGTATACATTTTTTTGGAAGAGCGTTTCGTCGATTCGCATCGATTAGCGAAATCATATTCCAAACAGGATTTTATCTTGCTAATTAAGAATCCTTACCTGCGAATATCTTACATTGCTGGGTTTAGTCTGATGTATTCCATGGGTGTACTCGCCTATGCGTTTCCCTTACTGTTGGAACAGCTATCATACTCTAGCAAACACACTGGAATGCTGTTTAGTTTATTTTCAATTATGGCAATCATAATATTTATTCTTCCAATCAATCGTTTCTCTGATCGATATGGGAGGGTAGTACCAATCGGAATCGGCATTTTCTTAATTACGGTTAGTATATCTCTACTGCAATTAGGCAGTTCAATCTCTTTTTTTAGTTTACTAATGATTGTATATGGATGCGGTTTTGGGTTAATCTTTCCTGCAATGACAGCGCTTGTGGTTGATCAAACAAACGTATCTACTCGAGGGAAGGCTTTTGGTATTTTCTATGCTGCTTTTTCCTTAGGAGTCTTTTTAGGTCCGATTATGTCTGGTTATGCGGAGCGATATCAATGGAAGGTTTTTTGGGTCGCTGCATTTTGTTTAGCTATCTTACAGATAATTTTTTATTTTTTAGCAATTCGAGCGAATAAAAACTAATAATTATGTTCTCAAATCTTGCAAGACAATGATATAATCGATTCATACTAGGTATTATTTATAAATGGAAGTGTATTTCACATTTTTTTACATAGTAAGCAGGAATTATTAAAACAATGAGAAAATTATATAATATACAATCCTTAGATTAGAAGGTTGCGACCCATGAAAAAAATCCATTTTAAAATTAATAGCACTATGGATGAAGTTGAGGAAGTGAAACAACACATTCAACATACTCTAAGCGAGCTACCGAATCAATCTGTTCTTGATTGCATATTGTTCTGTTTTAGTGAGCTTATTAACAATGCATTTGAGCATGGGAATGCAAAGGATCCGTCCAAACATATATTAGTAGATGTTAGTATTACGGATCAAATGGTCCGTATTACTGTAGAGGACGAGGGAGATGGCTTTCTTTGGAAAGAAAGAATGAACAAAGAACTTGATGTCTATAATTTTGCCGAGAGAGGCAGAGGCATTATGATGACAAAAATGGTATGTAACGATTTATTATATAACGATCAAGGAAATCGTGTAACCTGTTACAAGCTTTTAAAATAATGCAAAACAATTTTCGGTTAGACTATATTTTGTAGTTTTATTTATTAACATTGAAGTATATTCGATGTATAATAGATTCATATATTGGCAGGAAATTAAAGTATATTCATGCTTTTCAATAGATTGTGAAAGAGGTGTGCTAAGTGGATACAAATCAGTATTTAGATATGTTTATTGAAGAATCAAAAGAACACTTGCAAGCGATTAATGAAAATTTACTTCAGCTTGAACAAAACCCAGAGAATATCGAGATTGTAAAAGACATATTCCGTTCAGCCCATACGATTAAAGGTATGTCGGCTACCATGGGCTTTGAAGATATGGCCAGCTTGACCCATGAGTTAGAGAACGTATTAGATCAAATTCGCAACGAAAAGTTAAAAATACAACCTGAAATCATGGATATTATTTTTCAGAGTGTAGACATCTTAGAAGGAATGATATATTCCATTATTGAAGGCTCTGATGGTAAAGCGAATGTATCCCATTTAGTTGACCAGTTAAAAAGTATTGCTAAGGGACAAGTATTATCGGCTAGTAGTCCAGTTCCACCGCAAGCTACTCAAAGCACACAAACAAGTAATGCGGTAGCTAGTAATAACAGCGCTTATATGGATATGTTAGACGAATATCAAAAAGCGATTATTAGTCAGTCAAATGCAAGTGGACATCAGTCATTCCACATTGAAGTGAAGTTAACGAAAGAATGCATGTTGAAAGCTGCACGGGTGTTTATGGTGTTTGATGCACTAGAAGGTTTGGGGGAAATCATTCAATCGAAACCAGTGGCAGAAGACTTAGAAGATGAGAAATTTGATCAACAGTTTGAATTGATTTTTATTACAAAAGATGATAGTGCAACAATTGAGAAGAAGTTGATGAACATATCAGAGGTTGAATCTGTACGTGTCAATGAAGTGCAAATCTCAATAGGAAAAGAAGTTGATCCAATGCCGACGAATCAAGAAGCTATTGCAACAACACCAAATGTTACAGCAAGTGCTCCTAAAGCAAAGGCTGCTGACAATGCTGCTAATCAACCAAAAGCAAAACCAATGGGCAGTAAGTCTATTCGCGTTGATATTGAGCGCCTCGATGTATTAATGAATTTATTTAGTGAATTGGTTATTGATAGAGGTCGTTTAGAGCAGATTGCTAGGGAGTTAGGACATTCAGAATTAGTAGAATCTGTTGAGCATATGAGTCGTATCAGTGGTGATTTACAGAATCTCATATTAAATATGCGCATGGTTCCAATTGAGCAAGTATTTAATCGCTTTCCACGAATGATTCGCGATTTGTCAAAGGATTTGAATAAAAAGGTTGAACTTGAAATCATTGGTGCAGAAACAGAATTAGACCGTACAGTAATTGATGAGATTGGTGATCCATTAGTTCATCTAATTAGAAACTCTATAGATCATGGCTTAGAATTGCCAGAAGAACGTATGAAAAAAGGAAAGCCAGAAGCAGGAACAATTCAGCTTCATGCGTATCATAGCGGAAACCATGTGTTTATAGAAATCATTGATGATGGAAATGGTCTCGACCGTGATAAGATTTTAGGCAAAGCAATTGAAAGAGGTTTATTGACTGAGGAACAAGGAAATCAACTCAGCGATCAACAAGTATATCATTTATTATTTCAATCAGGATTTAGCACAGCTAAAGTCATTACAGATGTATCAGGGCGTGGAGTAGGTCTTGACGTAGTTCGTAGTAAGATAGAAGCGTTAAGTGGGCAAGTTCATATTGAATCGAAGATTGGCGAGTTTACCAAGTTCCAGATAGAATTGCCTCTTACACTATCAATTATCCAATCTATGCTAGTCAAAGTATCAGATGAGAAATATGCTATTCCTTTAAGTTCTATTATTGAAACGGCAGTCTTCCCGAAAAAGGACATTTATTTGGTTCAGGGGCAACCAGTAATAGATTTCCGTGGTCATATTGTACCGTTAGTTTCATTAGAAAAAGTATTTAAAATTCCTCGACCAGAAGAAGGTCAGGGTGACGAAATGTCTGTGATTGTTGTTAAAAAAGGCGAAAAAATGGCCGGACTAATTGTTGATGACTTTATTGGTCAACAAGAGATTGTATTAAAGAATCTAGGAACATACTTACCGAATGTTTTCGCAATATCTGGGGCTACTATACTTGGAGATGGTCAAGTGGCTCTCATCATTGACTGCAACGCCCTTATTCACTAGTACAGGAGGGATTTAGCTGATGAAAGTCATTATATTTAGGCTTAAAAACGAAGAGTATGGAGTGGAAATCGATCAAGTGCGTTCTATTGAGAGACTAAGCCATATCACAAGGATTCCCAATACTGCTGATTTTGTAAAAGGGGTCATCAATCTGCGTGGTATCGTCACTCCGATTATAGATTTAAGAAAGCGTTTTCATATTGATCATGTCGAGGATAATGATCAAACAAGGGTCATTATCATTTCTGTGAAAGATGTAGAGATTGGTTTAATAGTAGATGCTGCGAATGAAGTAATAGAAATTCAAGAATCTAAGATTGAACCTCCTCCGAAGGTCATTGATAGTGTCGAAGCGGAATATATTCGTGGCGTGATTAAAGTGGAAAATCGTTTATTAATATTGTTGCATCTGCATAAAGTCCTTACCATACAAGAAAATTAAGATTGTACTTAATTTATCAGCACGTACCAACATCGATTATTATTTAATCGATGTTTTATTTTAAAAATCGGAGGAGTATTCATGAGAATAGCAATCGACATCGGGTTTGGGTTTGTAAAAGCAATGAATCAAGAAGGGACAATTATTCGCTTTCCTTCTGTTGTTGCCTTAGATCGTAGTGAAAAAATGAGAAATATTCTTAAGACGCAAGCCGAAGACTTCTCGGTTACAATCTGGCCGACTGGTGAATTAGAGCACTCAAAATCGTATTTAGTTGGTGACGCGGCAATGGTTGGAGGAAACGGATTAAGAACGTGGGAAGAAAAGGCAGTAGCGAACACAAATATGGAAATACTAATTGCAACTGCTGCTGCGGTCTTAGGTAATGATGAGGATATAGAATTAGCTGTAGGGTTACCATTGACTTACTATCGAACGCAAAAAGAAGAAGTCACAGCTTTATTAAAGAAAATGGATATGTCCGTACTAATTGAGGGACAAGCACGGAAAAGGGTGAAAATCGCTTCTGTCTATGTTTTTCCCCAAGGGGCAGGTGCTTATTACGCAGCATGTTTAAATATTGATGGTGCAGTTAAGAACCCTGAATTAGTAAACTCTCCAGTTGGATTAATAGATATTGGTTATCGCACAACAGATATCCTTGTAATGGCGAAAGGTAAAAAAGGTTTAATGCCAAGAGAAGAGCTTAGTGGTGGCATAGATATGGGAATGAAGTTTGCTTACCAAATCATCCAAAATGAAGCGGAAGAAGTCGTAAAGAAATCGATTGACTTGCTTACGGTTGAAAAAGCAATACTTTGGGAAAATAGTCGACTATTACATAGAGGAATTGAATATTCTTTAAAAGATGTAGAAAATGAAGCATATGCAGAACTTGCTGATCAATTAGCTGCGAAAATCAAAATTCGTTGGGGTGATGAAATTGATCATTTATCAGCTATTATAATTGCTGGAGGCGGTGGAGAAATATTAGCTCCATACTTAAAACATAGCTTTTCAACGATGATTAAGATGGAAAATGCAGCTTTTGCAAACGTAGAAGGGTTTCTCGCTGCACAATCCTTAGCTAAAAAAAGGGCGGAAATGAATGAAAATAACAATTGATGTTTCTTTATTATCAGATAAGACAAAATCGTGGTTAGAACTTCAGGATAATTTAGAGCAGCAAATCCAGAACGCTATTGAGCATTATGCGTTATTGCAAGAAAATGGGCCGCAAGAAAATATACTAACAATTTTAAAAAGGATTGAACAAAAGATTGACAATGTGGAATTGAGAAAAGGATCAGCTAGATTGATCAAACAAGAGAATGTGACTACTTTACAGGAACACACAGCTAACATAGATCAAAACAAATCTCAAAATAAAGATAAGGCAGCAGAAGACTTAGCGAACGCTCTTGACTTCTTCTAAGCCCATATGTAATGTTCATCTCGTTTTATGATATAATGCTGTATATAGTCTTAGAGATAGAAGTAAACAAAGGGATTGAATTGTTGTTGGAATAGGGAAGGAGATAAACATATGAACTTAGAACAGAAAAACTCGTTAGTGGATTTATGTAAGAGAGTTGAGCAAAACAGTGAAATCGGTGCGGAACATTTCTCAATTTACGACGTGAAACGAGGACTTCGTAACAGCAATGGAACTGGAGTTTTAGCAGGGCTAACGAAAGTGGGAGAAGTTCACGGATATGTAGTGGATGACGGTGATAAAATTTCCGATCATGGGAAACTTTTTTATAGAGGGATTAACATATTTGAGGTTGCTAATGGCTTTCAACAAGAGAAACGTTTCGGGTTCGAAGAAACTTGCTATTTATTATTGTTTGGGAACCTACCAAATGAGAAACAATTGGCTGATTTTAATGAGCTACTAGGAAGCTTACGTGAGTTGCCGGAAGGCTTTGTTCAAGATATGATTTTAAAAGCACCTAGTAAAGATATCATGAATAAACTAGCAAGATGTGTACTTGCTTCATACTCATATGATGAGAATCCAGATGAAACATCGACTTTTAACATCATTAGACAGAGCATTGAGTTAATCGCACGTTTTCCAGCATTTCTTGCGTACGGGTTTCAAGCGAAAGCCCATTATTATGGGGCTGAGAGCCTGTTTATCCATAAACCAAGAGTAGATTTGTGTACGGCGGAGAACATTTTAACAATGATACGTCAGGACAGCGAATATACAGCCTTAGAAGCCGAGATTTTAGATTTATCTCTAGTTCTACATGCAGAACATGGTGGTGGTAACAATTCATCATTTTCAACGCGGGTAATTACATCATCAGGAACAGATACATACTCTGCAATCGCAGCAGCTATCGGTTCTTTGAAAGGACCGAAGCATGGTGGTGCTAATGCTAAGGTTATGGGTATGATTGATGATATTAAGGCGAACGTAAAAGATTGGTCTAATCGAGAAGAAATCAAGCAATACCTTACAAAAATTATAAACAAAGAAGCATATGATGGCAGTGGACTGGTATATGGTTTAGGTCATGCAATTTATACTCTTTCAGACCCACGTGCAATTTTACTGAAGGAAAAAGCAATTGAATTGGCGAAGGAAAAGAATAGGGAAGATGAATTAAATTTATATCTTGCCATTGAGGAGTTAACACCTCAAGTATTTGCAGAAGTGAAGGGTTCAGAAAAGGAAATCTCTGCAAATGTTGATTTTTATTCAGGTTTTGTATATCAAAGCTTGAATATTCCACCGGAACTATATACGCCTCTTTTTGCAGTAGCTCGTGTTCCTGGCTGGTGCGCTCATCGAATTGAAGAACACTTAACTGGACAGAGAATTATTCGACCGGCTTACAAGAGTGTAGTAACAAAAAAGAAATACGTACCAATATCAGAACGTTCATAATAAAACCATACATTAAAACTATAGTTTCTAATTCTAGAATAAAAGGCTGCTGCGGCAGCCTTTTATTCTAGAATCAGCAGAAATTATAAAAATTCTGCTGATAAGTAACGGCAACTAAAGCATTCTCTTCGCAAAAAGACTTGGCGAATGCTAAGTTTTGTTTATTTATAGCTTTTGAAGTGTACTTCTAATGATGAATTTCATTTTTATCTTTGTTTTTCTTTTGTTTTTGAGGGCCTTTTAGCTGCGTCTTTATTTCCTCATCAAGCACAAAATCTTGGGGTATAAATTTATATCCGTTGAAGATAGCGGAAATAGTGCCATCTTCATCTAATATATCTTGACGAATCACTAGATACAGATGAATGATAATGAACCATATAAATGCCCAAGCGACAAAATGATGCAACATTCGAACATCCATAGAATTTCCGAATAGAGTCAGCATCCAGCCAAAATACTTCGCTTGAAGGCCTTCAGGAAACATTTCACCTTGCATAGCAAACCCCGTGAAGATCATTATGAAAGAACCTACCCACATGAAGAAAAAATAGCTTAATTGTGCTAAAACATTGTGACCGTGCTCTAAGCTATGTTCCTTTTTCATAAACGAGTAATATTTCAATGTTTCCAGACCATCTTTAGCAAATCCTCTTCGCCATGGCTTGAATTTAGCGTATTCATTGCCTTTAAATGCCCAATAAAAGCGTACAATGATATTTGCAATGAAAAACCAAGCAGCTAGTGTGTGGATATAAATCATCCAACCCATAATGAAATTCTCGGTTGCCTCTCCTCCTGTAGGGCCAAAAATCGGATATCCAATATAAAAGCCAGTCACTAACAAGGCTACTATAAGAAATGCATTAATCCAGTGGTATAAGCGTACAGGGAGTTCCCATATATATATCGCTCTTTTAAGCATATAATCAACTCCTCTATATAATAGTAATGCTTGTTCGAGACTGCTTTTTCGTATCAAAAATATGTGCTGCGCAAGCAAGGCATGGGTCGAAAGAGTGGATAATCCGTAAAAGCTCTAAAGGTTGCTCAGGATCTGCCATTGGAACTCCAATTAATGACGCCTCATATGGGCCGCGTTGTCCTTGCGAATCAATGGGTGCGGCATTCCAAGTACTTGGAACAACAGCCTGATAAAGACTTAACTTGCCGTTATCAATTTTCACCCAGTGTCCTAAGGCGCCTCTAGGAGCTTCTGTAAACCCTACTCCACGAGCACTTGTAGGCCATGTATTTGGTTCCCACTTCTGCCCATTGAATACATTGCTATCTCCAGCCACAATATTCGCAACTAAATCATTATAAAATTCGCGCAATTTATGTACAGTAAATTGTGTCTCTAAGCCTCTAGCAAGTGTTCTTCCTAGCGCAGAGTATAGAGCTTCAATCCCCACATCCAATTGATTGAGAGAATTGTCGACTAAATCTTTAATTTCAGTTCGTCCTCTAGCATAAGCTACTAATACCCTCGCGAGTGGGCCCACTTCCATTGGGCGACCTCGCCAACGAGGAGTTTTAATCCAACTATATTTATCATTTACATTTAAATTGTCGTATGGAGGTTTAGGACCAGTATACTTCACTTTCGTCTCGCCATCCCATGGGTGTAATCCGCCCTCATTCGTATATTCGAACCAAGCATGGTCAACAAATTCTTGTATTTCTTCTGGATTTCGTGGATCAATATCTTGGACTTCGTTGAGATTTCCATCTACAATTACACCGGAAGGGAATACGAAATCTTTACTATCAGCTCCACCGTGGTTCCCCATGCTACCAAACACTAAGAAATTACGAACGCCACCACCATAAGTCCAATCCTTATAAAAAGATCCTATCGCTAGCAAATCTGGGATATACACTTGCTCGACAAACGCTACCGCCCGATCAATCTCTTTCTTCACAAGATTTAAGCGTTCCATGTTAATTGTGTTCACATTGTCCATGTTGATTGCACAAGCCATACCACCAACTAGGTAATTAGGATGTGGATTCTTACCACCAAATATTGTATGAATCTTTGCGATATCCTTCTGCCAATCTAAAGCTTCAAGATAATGAGCAACAGCCATAAGATTTGCTTCTGGAGGCAGTCGGTAAGCGGGGTGTCCCCAATATCCATTGGCGAAAATTCCGACTTGCCCACTCTCTACAAATTTTCTTAGTTTATTTTGAACGTCGGTAAAATAACCTGTAGAAGAATTAGGCCATTTTGAAATAGATTGCTGCAATTGTGAAGTAGCTGCAGGGTTGGCATTTAAAGCAGACGTAATATCAACCCAGTCAAGTGCATGGAGGTGGTAGAAATGGATAACATGGTCTTGCACAAATTGTGTTGCTGTCATAATATCTCGAATTATAGCGGCATTTTTAGGTACTGGAATCTGCAAGGCATCTTCTACTGCAACTACTGACGCCACAGCATGAATATGTGTACAAACTCCGCAGATACGTTGTACAAATGCCCAAGCATCTCGAGGATCTTTCCCTTGTAAGATTGTTTCTAACCCACGGAATGCAGTTCCAGAACTAAATGCATTTACAATTTGATTGTTATCTACATCGATTTCCATCCTTAGATGTCCTTCGATTCTTGTAATTGGGTCTATGACGATTCTTTCAACCATTATAATTCCTCCCTATGAGAAACCCTAAAAAAAGTTATTTTTTATTTTCAGGATTTGTATTGTTCTTGTGATTCAATTCATCTTTTTCTTTGCCTTTAATGATGGCCGTTGCTAACGCGTGAGTTGCGACGCCGGCTGCTGTAACTCCAGTGACGATTTTGCCGACATCATTGGCATTGTGAGGCACAGCCATTCCTGGGACAATAGCACGTCGTTCGTAGAATGGAGTAGCATCGTTATACCAATTATCTTCCGAACATCCTAAGCAGGGATGACCAGATTTTACTGGCCAGCTTACTCCGTTGTTCCATTGCGTAATTGCACAAGCGTTATAGGTTGTAGGGCCTTTGCAGCCGACTTTGTATAAACACCAACCATGCTTATGTCCTTCATCATCGAATTTTTCTACAAACATACCTGCATCAAAAAATGATCTTCGACTACAGTTGTCATGGATTCTTTGATTATAGAATGCCTTCGGTCGACCAAGGTTCGTTAACTCTGGTATTTTACCGAATGTTAAATAATGTACGATAGTGCCTGTAATTACCTCAGCAATCGGCGGACAACCTGGAACGTCGATGACAGGTTTGTTTTTCACTATTTCTCTTACTCTGCGGGCTCCAGTAGGGTTAGGATAAGCGCCTTGTACGCAAGTGTTCGTTGCACAAGAGCCATAAGCTATGACAGCAATTGAATCTGCCACTGTTTCCTCTAAAATTTGCTGTGCAGATTGACCGCCGATGGTAGTGTAAATTCCATCATCGGCGACTGGGATGGAACCTTCTACAATTACGAGATAATTATTTTTATAATCTCTCATAGTAGCCTTTCTTGCTTCTTCTACGGCATGTCCAGACGCGACAGAAAGGGTTTCTGAATAATCGAGGGAAATCATATTAAAAAGTAGGTCCTCTAGCAGCGGGTGGGCCGTTCGGATAAATGATTCCATACAACATGTACATTCTTGTAAATTCAGATAAATGACTGGCAGTCGAGGCTGTGTTTCTAAGGCATTAGCGATTTTCGGTACTGATGATGCCTCAAGCCCTAACATAACAGAAACAGTTGTACAGAATTTCAAGAATTCTTCTCTTGTGTAACCGCGTTTCGTTAAAATATCATAATATGTGTTAGGCATAACGCTCCTCCTAGAAATTGATTCTTATGTGTGTATTACCATCTTTCACTATTTTCATTGATTTAAAACAGATGAAGGCAAATAATTTCATTGGACACTATTGCGAAAAGACAAAAAAATGTATAAAGTAAGAATTGGCTTTCAATAGAACTGGCTTAAAACAGATACCTAGTATTAAGCTTATTAGTTTGAAATGAGCTAAATTTTCATAAGCTAAAGTTTCATAGGCATATAGTTCCAGAATATAGTGAATAGAAAGGGGAAAAAATATGACACTTCCAATAACATTAACAGATGATGTGTTTTGGATTGGGGTAAATGATCGAGAGACACATTTATTCGAATCTTTAATGCCTATTCCAGAAGGTGTATCTTATAATGCTTATTTAATTAACGATGAGAAAGTTGCCTTAATAGACACGGTGAAAATTGACTATAATGATGCTCTGATAGAGAATATTAAAAGCATCATTGGAGAGAGGACAGTAGATTACCTCATTATTAATCATATTGAACCAGACCATTCAGGATCGATTGGAGCTATCTTAAATGCATTTCCTGATATGATCATTGTTGGAAACTCTAAAACAGCAAATTTTCTTAAAGGCTTCTACAGTAAAACTGAAAACGTCTTGATTATAAAAGAAAATGACGTATTAGAGCTTGGGCAACACCGTTTGAAGTTTTTCATGACGCCAATGTTACACTGGCCCGAAACCATGATGACTTATGAGGAAACTAAACATATACTTTTCTCGGGTGATGCATTCGGCGGGTTTGGAGCTTTAAATGGTGGAGTTTTTGATGATGAGGTTGATTTTTCTTTCTATGAAGATGAAATGCTCCGCTACTACGCGAATATTGTAGGCAAATATAGCAATATGGTTCAAAAAGCATTATCGAAGCTTCAAGCGCTTGATGTAAAAGCGATAGCTGCTACCCATGGAGTTGTTTGGAGAAAGAATCCGCAATATGTCATTGATTTATATGATCGTTGGAGCAGCTATCAGGCGGAGGATGGAGTAGTCATCGTTTATGGTTCGATGTATGGAAATACAAAGAAAACGGCAGATGTTATAGCCCGTGCATTTGCTAACAAGGGCATGAAGAAAATTCGTGTATATGATGCTGCAAGAACCCATATCTCTTACTTAATTAGCGAGATTTGGCGCTACAAAGCAGTCGTTATTGGGAGTAGTACATATAATGGTAGCTTATTTCCTCCAATTGAACAGTTAATTAGCAAGATGGAAAATAGTGCACTTCAAAATAAAATATTAGGGGTCTTCGGTTCCTATAGCTGGAGTGGCGAATCCGTTAAAATGTTGAAGCAGTCAGGGGAAAGTGGAAAGCTAACATTAGCTGAACCGATTGTTCAATGGATGTTTGCACCGGACGAAGAAGTGAATATACAAGCAGATATGCTGGCAACAAATATAGTAAATTTATTAAAAGAGTAAACTCAATTTTATAAAACATATAGTAAGTACATTTTAAATAATATTTTAAAATACATTTAGAGGAGTAGATTGTATGCCATTAGTTTCAATGAAAGAGATGTTGGAAAAAGCAAAACAAGAGAAATATGCTGTAGGCCAATTTAACATTAACAACCTAGAATACACACAAGCAATCTTGTTAGCAGCACAAGAAGAGAAATCGCCAGTAATACTAGGTGTTTCAGAAGGAGCAGCGAAGTATATTGGTGGATTTAAACTAATTGTCTTAATGGTACAAGAATTGATGAATGAGTATAAAATTACCGTACCAGTAGCAATTCATTTAGATCATGGATCTAGTTTTGAGAAATGTGTGCAAGCAATGTATGCAGGTTTTACTTCTGTTATGATCGATGGTTCTCATTATCCATTAGCAGAAAATATAGCTCTAACGAAACGCGTAGTTGATGTAGCTCACTCATTAGGTATCTCTGTGGAAGCAGAGCTAGGAAGGATTGCAGGTCAGGAAGATGATCTTGTAGTTACAGAACTTGAAAAGGCATACGCAATACCAGCGGAGTGTGAGCAGCTTATACGTGCAACAGGAGTAGATTGCTTCGCACCTGCCTTAGGTTCTGTGCATGGTCCGTATAAAGGAAAACCGCAATTAGGCTTTGACCGTATGCAAGAGATAAAAGACTTAACAAATGTTCCATTAGTCTTACATGGTGGGTCAGGAATTCCATTAGAAGATATTCAGAATGCAATATCACTTGGAACTGCAAAAATTAATGTGAACACAGAGAATCAAATTGTTTCAACGAAACGCGTTCGTGAAGTGCTAGAGCAAAAACCTGATGTTTATGATACTAGAAAGTTCATGGGACCAGCTAGGGATGCAATTAAGGAAACTGTCATTGGAAAGATGAGAGAATTTGGATCTTCCAATAAAGCATAAGAATCATATTGAAGAAAGCTACCTTTTGGTAGCTTTTTTCTTATTTACCTTCATGTCCGCTTCCAACATAACACGAGGTGTAAAATATATTGACAACACATGTAGCGAGATATATGATATTTGTATCATTAGGATACTTTTGTATTCATCGAATTGAAAGAGGTGTACGATGATGGGGAGATATTCGCTCTTATTAAAAGGGGGAACTGTAGTTACAGCTGATGAAACCAAAGTCACAGACATTGGTGTATATAAAGGAATGGTTGTAGCTTTGGGAGATCTTGATCCGGCAGATGCGAAGGAAGTAATTGATGTGACTGGGAAGTATGTTATGCCGGGAGCCATAGACGTGCATACTCATTTAGATATGCCGAGTGGAAACTATACTACGAGTGACAATTTTTTTACAGGGACTAAGGCTGCGGCCTTTGGTGGCACAACAACCATTATAGATTTCGCTATTCAGGAGCACGGCAAATCCCTAAAAGAAGCCGTAGATGTATGGACGCGTAAAGCCAATAATCGAGCTGTGATAGATTACGGATTTCATATCATTATTAAAGATATACACGATGGAATAATAGAAGAGATGAGAGAATTAGCGGAAATGGGTTTTCCGAGTTTTAAATTGTTTATGACATACGATAGTTTACGTGTAAGTGACGACGTTATCTTAAAGGTCTTTGAAGTTGCGAAGGAAGTTGGGGCGATTGTGCTCTTACATGCTGAAAACCATGAGATTATTAAGTATCTCGTGGAAAAGCATGTGCAAGAGGGGAAAGTGGAGCCGAGATACCATGCACTATCTAAGCCGGACTATACTGAAGTAGAGGCTGTAGTGAGAGCTAGTAATCTAGCGCGGGCAGTAGATGCACCAGTTTATTTGGTTCATGTTAGTAGTCCAGAGTCGATTAAGTATATCAATGAATTAAGAAATACTGGTACGACGATATTCGCTGAAACTTGCCCGCAATATCTATTATTAGATGATAGTATGTATGATGAACAAAAACATTTAGGTGCTAAATATATCATGAGTCCACCATTGCGTTCGAAAGAGCGTTTGCATGAAATGTGGGCGGCTATATCGAATGGTAGCTTCCAAGTGCTTGCTACTGATCATTGCCCGTTCCCGTTAAAGAAAAAAATTGAGCAAGCGAAAAAGGATTTCTCACAGGTTCCCAATGGAATGCCTGGAATTCAACTCCGTTTAATGCTTGCGTACACATATGGTGTATTATCTGGTAGGCTCACGATGCAGGATTTAGTGCGAATCTGTTCGACAAATCCAGCTAGAATCTTCGGTTTATACCCGAACAAAGGGACTATAAAAATTTCATCAGATGCAGATTTAATCGTATTTGACCCAACAATAAAAGGGAAGATTAATATGGAACTTATAAGAGAAAATATTGATTATACACCTTATGAAGGAATGGGTTTTCAGGGGTTACCTACGTATGTTTTTAGTAGAGGAAAAACTATTATTGATAATCTCAAATTTGTTGGAAAAAAGGGTACTGGAGTTTTGATAAAACGTAAGAAATTTAGTTTAGGCGAATAAATGATAAATAAACTTTCCAAGAAAATCCCCTTAGAAACTCCCTAATGTAAACTTTGAAAGATTGTGATATAATCTTGAAATATATATTTTGATAGATTCATATAATTCAAGAGGACAATCTTATTGCCAGGGGGATATTCATGAAAGTTGCAAAGTTCGGCGGGTCATCTTTAGCGGATGCCAAGCAATTCGAAAAAGTGTTAAATATTATAAAAGCAGACTCTTCACGCAAGTTTATTGTTGTATCAGCTCCAGGGAAACGTTCAAAGGAAGATATTAAAATAACAGATTTACTGATTCAATGTGCAAAAAAACAATTAGAAACAGGTGAAAGCTCTAAAGAGCTACAAGCTGTAATTGACAGATATCAAGGAATTGCAGAAGAACTAGGAGTCTCAAATGAGATTATAGAAGAGATCCGTTTGGATTTACAAAGTAGATTAAATGCCTCTACTAGTAATCAGGGCCTCTTTACTGATAGCTTAAAAGCTAGTGGTGAGGATAATTGTGCAAAGTTAATGGCTGCTTATATCCGCAGTCAAGGACTAAACGCTACTTATGTTTGCCCGAAGGATGCAGGGTTATTTTTAAGTAATGAACATGGGAATGCGCAGGTATTGGCAGAATCTTATGAGAATCTAAGTAAGCTTGTAAATGTAGACGGCATTGTCGTGTTCCCAGGTTTTTTTGGATACACATTGAATGGCGATTTAGTTACATTCTCAAGGGGCGGATCAGATATTACAGGTTCGATTTTAGCAGCTGCAGTGAAAGCGGATTTATACGAGAATTTCACAGATGTTGATTGTGTTTTCTCTGTGAACCCTAGTATTGTAGCAAATCCGAAGGCAATCTATGAAGTTACGTATCGTGAAATGAGAGAATTATCTTACGGTGGTTTCAGTGTGCTTCACGCAGAAGCTTTACTACCAGCTTATAAAGAGAAGATTCCAGTAAAAATCATGAACACTAATAATCCCGATTGTAAAGGAACAATCATAGTAGCGGAGCGTTCTATCGAAAATGGTCCAGTGGTAGGAATTGCTAGCGACGCAGGTTTCTGTAGTATTTTTCTAAGTAAATACTTAATGAATCGTGAGATTGGATTTGGTCGAAAACTATTACAAATCCTAGAAGAAGAAGGATTGTCTTATGAGCATACGCCATCTGGGATTGATGATATATCTGTAATCCTACGTGAATCAGAGTTTACAGAAGAGAAAGAAAAGGTAGTAACTGACCGCATTCATAAAGAATTAGAAGTCGATGACATTGTGGTAAAACGCAATTTAGCATTGATTATGATTGTCGGTGAAGGCATGCGTAAATCGATAGGTGTCGCCGCAAAAGCAACTAAGGCATTTGAGCTGGCGAATGCAAATTTAGATATGATTAACCAAGGATCATCTGAGGTAAGTATGATGTTTGGTGTGCGTGCAGATGATGTAGATCGAGCAGTACGAGCGCTCTATCAAGAGTTTTTTGAAAAATAAAACTTTTTATGTAAAAAGTATTGCCATAGTATGTTAGGTATGTTATCATATGTTTAAGAAAATAAATAAATCACTCGAAGATAACATCAAGATAAAGTAAATGGTAGGCAATGGCGTCTACATTTATAGAGGAGCTAGAATCTCTATGAGTGTAGGCGTTTTCTAATACCTTGCACTCCGCGTTAGGGGGTAACTTCATGTATGACCGTCAAGATATTATTGAAATGCTCCATGAATATAACGTGAAATTCATACGATTACAGTTTACTGATATATTAGGTATTCCTAAGAATATCGCCATCCCGGTTTCGCAGTTCCATCGAGCTGTAGCGGGAGACATTATGTTAGATGGTTCATCAATTCGTGGCTTAACAGGTATCGAAGATTCAGATATGTATCTCAAGCCTGATCTCAATACATTTACAATCCTTCCTTGGAGACCGAAAAACGGTCAAGTCGCTAAACTGATTTGTGATATATATACATCCAATCATGAGCCGTTTGCCGGGTGTCCACGCATCAACCTCAAAAGGATTATCAAAGAAGCAAAAGCATTAGGATATACCATGAATGCAGGTGCTGAAGCAGAATTTTTCCTCTTTCTAACTGACGAAAAAGGAAAGCCTACTACGATTACCCACGATAAAGCAGGATATTTCGATATGTCTCCAATCGATTTGGGCGAGGATGCTCGAAGAGCGATGGTGTTGGCATTAGAACAAATGGGTTTCGAAGTAGAAGCGGCACATCATGAAGTGGCAGAAGGACAACATGAAATTAGTTTTAGGTACTCCAACGCGTTAGATATGGCAGATAAGATTATTACTTCAAGAATTGTAATTAAAGCAATTGCTCAGAGTTATGGGTTGCATGCAACATTTATGCCTAAACCAATTCGTGGTATCGATGGATCTGGAATGCATACGCACCAATCGCTGTTTCAAGGCGATGAGAACATTTTCTGGGAAGCGGATGCTCCGATGGAATTAAGTGAAACAGCTCTTTACTACATTGGCGGCTTAGTCAAGCATGCGAAAGCTATTACAGCAGTTACCAACCCAACAGTCAATTCGTACAAACGTCTAGTGCCTGGTTATGATGCACCTGTGTATATAGCTTGGTCTACTAAAAATCGAAATGCTTTTATCAGGATTCCTGCAAAGCGAGGAATTTCTACTCGATTAGAAATGCGCAGCCCTGACGCAACTTGTAATCCATATCTTGCTTTATCGGTTATGTTAAAGGCCGGGCTTGATGGGATAATTAATAAAATAGAACCCCCAGCTCCATTCAATAGAAAGTTCGAATTGCTTAATACTGTTGATGCGCAGCTTTCAACCATTGATGTATTACCAACAAGTTTAGCAGAAGCAATTCAGTTCCTAGAGGATGATCAACTGATACAGCAAGCATTAGGCACTCATATAGCAGAACATTTTATCAAGTTGAAAAAGGAAGAGTGGAATCAATATCGGATGATTGTCCATCAATGGGAAACAGATCAGTACCTAGGGCGATATTGATACGCAGCAACTGGTATGGGATATAGGGGGTGCTTGATTGATTAGCACACGAGTTATCATTGTCTCAAGTGACCAAAATTACAGGAAAAACCTAAAACGCTTATTGATGCAAACTGGGTATAGTATTATCGGAGAAGCTGACCACCAATCAGCGACACTCCGTTTAATTAGAAGCAGGCTGCCAGAAATAGTGATTGTGGATGGAGACTGTAAAGATATTAACATAATAGAATTAGCAGAAGTGTTAGAAGAAGACCCAATCTCCGCACTGATTGTATTAACGAATCACATTACCGGCCAATATATAGATAAGGCTAAGAACTATTGGTATTTCTTTTATGGTGTAAAACAGCTTCCAGATTCGATGTTAGCTTCCAATATTGATGTTGCATATGCAAGCTTTAGAAGATCTAAAAAAATGGAACAAGAAATTGATAAACTCAAGAAGACTTTAGAAACACGAAAGCTTGTAGACAAAGCAAAGGGAATTTTAATGATGAAAAAGGATATGTCAGAAGATCAAGCCTTCCGTTATATCCAGAAACTCAGTATGGATAAATCACTTCCAATGAAGGAAGTGGCAAATGCAATCATCATTACTGAAAGTGTCTAAACAAGCTAATCATTTTCTGTAGTAACTTTTAAGAAGTATAGTTCTTAAGAAACTTAACATTACAATGGCAATGTAGCCGTTGGACCAATCTATCAGACAAAGGTGTCGATAGGATATGCAATCATAATGATTGTGTACTCTATTGACGCCTTTTTATTTTACACTTTACACCGATGAAGGAGGGATCAAAAACGAGTAGGTGCGCGAAAAATCAAGTTACAGAGCATGTTATGATCTAGCAACTGCTAGGCTAACAAAAAAATTGGGAGGTAATCAAATGAGACAGGTAGCGATTTATGGAAAAGGCGGTATTGGAAAATCTACAACTACACAAAATTTAACAGGTGCTTTGGCATCGGTACTTAAGAAAAAAATAATGATCGTTGGTTGCGACCCAAAAGCGGATTCTACACGTTTATTATTAAGTGGTTTATGCCAAAAGACGGTATTAGATACGTTGCGTGATGAAGGTGAAGACATTGATTTAGATGATATCATGAAAAAGGGCTTTGGCGAGATTGATTGTGTTGAGTCAGGTGGACCAGAGCCAGGTGTTGGTTGTGCTGGTAGAGGTATCATCACTTCTATCAATATGTTGGAGTCATTAGGTGCATATGAAAGAGATTTAGATTATGTATTCTATGACGTTTTAGGCGACGTTGTATGTGGTGGATTCGCAATGCCGATTCGTGAAGGTAAAGCTCAAGAAATCTATATCGTTGCTTCTGGTGAGTTGATGGCACTTTATGCAGCTAACAACATTGCAAAAGGGATTCAGAAGTATGCGGAAAGCGGTGGCGTTCGTTTAGGTGGTATCATCTGCAATAGCCGTAAAGTAGATAAAGAGTTAGAGCTTCTTACAGCATTTGCAGAAGAAATTGGTTCACAATTAATCCACTTTGTACCTAGAGACAATATTGTTCAACATGCTGAGATCAATAAGAAGACAGTTATTGACTTTGATGCTAGCTGCGGTCAAGCACAGGAATATGTAGCTTTAGCAACAGCAATTGATAACAACAAAATGTTCGTTATTCCAAAGCCAATGCACACGGACAGACTGGAAGAGCTAATGATGGAACACGGATTCATGAACTTGTAAGAGTATTCGAATAGAAAATATATCTACGGTACTTTAATTTGAACCTACATTGGGAGGTAATACCATGTTAATGATAAAAGCTGTCATCCGTCCTGAAAAAAGCGGAGAAATTTTAGCAGAGTTAAGCGAAGCAGGTTTTCCGGCTGTTACCAAAATTGATGTTGTTGGTAGAGGGAAACAGCGTGGGGTTAAAGTTGGGAATGTTGTATATGACGAGATTCCGAAAGAAATGTTAATTATGGTCGTGGACGACGAACATAAAGATGATGTAATTTCTATTATTTCTAGAAAAGGGAAGACAGGGCAAGCCGGTGCATTTGGAGATGGAAAAATCTTTGTATCTCCTGTCTTAGAAGCATACACGATTAGTAGCGGAACCAAAGGCCTATAGGAGAGGGGGACTTCACATGAAGGAAATTATGGCGATTATCCGCATGAATAAAGTCGCTCATACGAAAAAAGCACTAGTAGATGCTGGATTCAATGGCTTAACCGCTATGAGAGCTGTAGGACGCGGAAAAATGATCAAAAGCTTATCCGAATTGGAAAAGTTAGACGCCGCACAAGAGGAAATTCGTGAGAAATTTATGGAAACGATCCTCTCAGGGGGAAGATTAGTTCCGAAACGATTATTATTTCTTACTGTTGCAGATGAAGAACTAGAGAAAGCTATAAAAGTAATCATTGAATGTAATTCTGAAGGGAATCGTGGGGATGGTAAAATCTTCGTTCTTCCATTAGATGATGTTATCAGAATAAGAACTGGTGAAACAGGTGAAGAAGCTGTCTAATCAAAACAAAGGAGGCATATCTCATGGCTTTAAGTAAACACGATATAGAGACGCGCAAAAAAGAACTTGAAAAGTTCTTAGATGCGTATCCAGCAAAGACAAAAAAGAACCGTAGGTCACACATTGTTGTTCGTGATTCCTCGTTAGAAGAGCAGCAAATAATTGAAGCCAACACGAGAACTATTCCTGGGGTAATCACCAATCGTGGTTGTGCTTATGCAGGTTGTAAAGGGGTAGTATTAGGTCCAATTAAGGATATGGCGCATATTGTCCATGGACCCATCGGATGTAGTTACTACGCTTGGGGTACTCGTAGAAATAAAGCAAAGACGAAAGATGGAGAAGTGAACCTAATTAACTATGCATTCTCCAGTGACATGCAAGAAAGCGACGTAGTATTCGGGGGCGACAAGAAGTTAGCAGCGATGGTTGACGAAATTGTGGAGACTTTTAAGCCTAAAGCTGTAACGATTTCTGCAACTTGTCCTGTAGGTCTGATTGGAGACGATATTGGGGCAGTTGCGAAGGCGGCGGAAGCGAAACATGGAATTCCAGTTATGTCATTTAGCTGTGAAGGATATAAAGGGGTTAGCCAATCGGCAGGTCACCATATTGCGAATAACGTACTAATGCAAAGAGTTATAGGTTCAGGTGAAATTGAGGAAGCAGAAGGAAAGTACGCAATTAACATCCTTGGTGAGTACAACATAGGTGGGGATAGCTGGGAAATTGAAAGAGTACTGAAGGATATCGGGTATCATGTCGTTTCTGTAATGACTGGTGATGGATCCTATGAAACTCTTAAAAACGCCCATACTGCTGAATTGAATCTTGTACAATGTCACCGCTCGATTAACTATATTGCAGAAATGCTAGAAGAGAAATATGGAACTCCATGGTTAAAGGTGAATTTCATAGGTGTTCAAAGCACGATTGAATCACTACGTAACATGGCAACATATTTTGGCGACCCAGCGTTAACGCAAAAGACAGAAGAAGTAATCGCACGTGAATTAGCGGCTGTTGAATCAAAGCTAGAGCAATTCAAGAAAATCTGTGATGGTAAAACGGCTTTCTGCTTCGTAGGGGGATCTCGCGGTCACCATTACCAAGGACTATTCAAGGAAATTGGCATAGATACAGTATTAGCTGGCTATGAGTTTGCACATCGTGATGATTATGAAGGTCGTGAAGTAATCCCAGACATTAAGTTAGACGCGGACAGTAAGAACATCGAAGAAATTAAAGTTTCTAAGGATGAAAAGCGTTACAAGATAAGGATTTTGAAAGAAAGATTGGATCAAATCAAAGATAAAATTCCTTTAAGCTACTATGGCGGTATGATTAAGGATATGCCAGACGGCAGTATCATGGTAGATGATTTAAATCACTATGAAACAGAGGAATTTATCAAAATTCTAAAACCTGATATCTTGGCTTCCGGAATCAAGGACAAATACGTAATCCAAAAGATGGGTATCCCTTCGAAACAATTACACTCTTACGACTACAGTGGACCATATGCAGGCTTTAGAGGGGCATTGAAATTTGCTGAAGACATTACAATGGGCTTTACTTCACCGACGTGGAATTATATTACTCCTCCTTGGAAACAAAAACCGATCCTCGACGGAACTGTCACAGAAGGAGGTAAATAACAATGTTAGATGCTACTACAAAAGAAATGAAACCCCGTTTAAGTGGCGGTGTAATCAATCCAGCGAAGACTTGTCAGCCGATTGGCGCAATGTATGCAGCATTAGGAATTCATAAGTGTTTACCTCACAGCCATGGTTCTCAAGGTTGCTGTTCTTATCACAGAATGCACTTAACTAGACATTTCCGTGATCCAGTCATGGCTTCCACTAGTTCCTTTACTGAAGGTGCCTCTGTATTTGGTGGTGGAGCGAATTTAAAGACTGCCATCAAAAATGTATTTACAATATACAATCCAGATATTATGGCTGTGCATACAACGTGCTTAAGTGAAACAATCGGTGATGACATTCCTACTATCATCAAGCAATCAGAAGTACCTGATGGGAAACTTGTGATTCATGCAAGTACGCCAAGTTATGTGGGATCTCATATCACGGGATTTTCAAATATGGTAAAGGGTGCGGTTACGTACCTTGCAGAAGCAACAATGGAAGAAAAGAAAGAGCAAGTAAATATCATTCCAGGTTTCGTGAACCCTGGCGATATGAGAGAAATCAAACGCATGGCAAAAGTAATGGGTGTGAAAAACATTGTATTGCCAGATACATCTGGGGTGCTTGATTCTCCAATGACAGGTGAATTCGATATGTTTCCTAAGGGCGGCACGAAGATTGCTGAAATCGTAGATACAGGAAATTCGAAGATGTCAATTGCACTAGGTAGCTTTGCATCTAGTGACGCAGCTTATGCATTAGAAAGAAAGTGCAAAGTAAAGCCAGCTGTATTAAAAACACCAATTGGCATTAAAGCGACAGATGAGTTTTTAATGACATTAAGTAGTAATTTCGGAAAAGAAGTAGCTAAGGAATTAGAAGAAGAACGCGGTCAATTAGTTGATATTATGACGGATACACATTTCCACTTCCACGGTAAGAAGGTAGCAGTATTTGGTGACCCGGATATCGTAATTGGTCTTACGGAATACTTGTTAAGCTTAGGGATGATTCCAGTTCATGTATTGACGGGGACCCCAGGCTCTAAGTTTGAAACAGAAATTAAAGAAATGCTTGCAAGAGCTGGTATTGAAGGCTCTAATGTGAAGGCTGCTGGGGATTTGTATACATTCCATCAATGGATTAAGAATCAGCCAGCTGATTTAATGATTGGCAATACTTACGGCAAATATATTGCCAGAGCAGAAGATATACCGTTCGTAAGAGTCGGTTTCCCAATTCTTGATCGCAGTGTGCATTCGTATATGCCAATCGTCGGATATAAGGGAGCGATGCGATTACTAGAAATGATTAGTAATGCATTGCTTGATCGTAAAGATCGTGATTCCGCAGATGAAGACTTTGAGTTAGTCATGTAATTCGATAGTTGAGTAAGAGCACATGAAAACAAAAGAGACGTTTGGGGGTGAAATGCTCACCCCTAGACAACACTTTTGAGAAGGGCGTGGTGAACATGGAGCAACTGGCACTGAAAGATCCAAAAGTAATCGAAGAAAGAAAAGAGTTTATAAGTACTAAAGGTGCACAAAAGCAGCAGGTCAAATGTGATGAAGATAGTGTAGCTGGCTCTATTAGTCAACGTGCTTGTGTGTTTTGTGGAGCTCGAGTTGTGTTAAATCCTATCACTGATGCGATTCATCTCGTCCATGGGCCAATCGGATGTGCGAGCTATACTTGGGATATTCGTGGTAGCTTGACAAGTGGCTCGAATCACTATCGGAACAGCTTTTCTACAGATATGAAAGAGAAGGATGTAATTTTTGGCGGAGAGAAGAAACTAGCAATCGTCATTGATGAACTAGTAGAGAAATATAAACCGAAGTTAATCTTCGTGTATTCCACCTGCATCGTTGGGGTCATTGGCGATGACTTAGAAGCCGTATGTAAGAAACAAGCGCAAAAATATAACATTGAGATAATACCAGTTCAATCGAGTGGATTTATAGGGAACAAATCAGCAGGATATAGAGCAGCATGTGATGCTTTATTACGTTTAATTGCACCTGCTCCACAAGAACAATTGACGAACAATGGCGAGACCAGTCAACCTAAAGAAGTAAAGAAGAAAAGTAAGACTATTAACTATTTAGGAGATTTTAACCTAGCAGCTGAAGCATGGATTATAAAGAATTATTTAAAAGAAATCGGTGTAGAAATCAATGTTACATTTACCGGTGACTCTGATTATGTCTCGCTGAAAAAAGCGCCAGAAGCTAGCCTTAACATTATCCAGTGCGCTGGATCAATGACTTACTTAGCAAAAAAAATGGAAGAAATATATGACATTCCATTTATCCATATATCATTTTTAGGCATTGAAGATACGAAGGAATCAATCCGAAAGATTGCTAGATTCTTCAATGATCCTGAGATCGAACAAAAAGCTGAACAATTGATTGCGAGAGAATTGAAAACGATTGAATCCCAGTTAGATTGGTATAAACAAAAGCTACAAGGTACGAAAGCAGCCATCTATGTTGGTGGTGGTTTTAAGGCAATCTCCCTTTTAAAGCAGTTTAAGGAGCTTGGGGTAGAGGTTGTTATGGTAGGAACGCAAACTGGTAGAAAAGAAGAATACCAAACCATTTCTGAATTGGCCACTGAGGGCACCGTTATCCTTGATGATGCGAATCCTACAGAGCTAGAACAATTTATGACAGAAAAAGGTGCAGATTTACTTGTTGGTGGTGTAAAGGAACGCCCACTTGCTTACAAGTTAGGTCTAGCATTTATAGACCATAATCATGATCGTAAACACCCATTAAGTGGTTTTGTGGGGGCAGTGAACTTTGCCAAAGAAGTCTATTCCACCGTTTGTTCACCAGTATGGAAATATGTCTAAGGAGGGGATTTCATGAAGAAGACAGTCACACAACATCACAAAAACGTCAATGAGAATCCCTGTAATATGTGTATGCCTATGGGAGGGATTCTACCGTTTAAAGGGATTGAAGGATCGATGGTGATTATGCATGGTTCACAAGGCTGTAGCACCTATATGCGCCGTCATATGGCAGAGCATTATAACGAACCAATTGATGTTGGTTCGTCGTCTCTCAATGAAAAGGGTACAGTATACGGCGGTGAAAAGAATTTAAAAACTGGACTACAAAACATTATTAAGGTGTATCAGCCAAAGCTTATTGGTGTATTAACGACTTGCCTAGCAGAAACAATTGGTGAGGATGTAGAACGGATTACCGCAGATTTTAAAAAAGAACATTCAGATTTATCAGCAAAAATTGTGCCGTGCGCAACCCCAGGATATGGAGGAACACAATTTGAAGGGTATTTTTTGACATTGAAACAGATTCTTAAACACCTCACAAAACCGTCGGAATCCCATGACAAAATCAACATCATTGTTCCCAATATATCACCAGCAGACATTAGGGAAATAAAGAGGATCCTGCAAGTAATGGAAATTGCCCATACAATTTTCCCGGATTATTCAGACACACTTGATCGTCCATATGAAAGACCGTATAAGAAAATCCCAGACGGTGGCACTACCATTGCAGATATTGTGAAAATGTCGGGGGCAAAAGCTACGATTCAATTTGCTGCGATGGTTGACGACGAGTTATCGCCAGGGCTTTTTCTGAAAGAAAAATACGGGATAGAACTACACAATATACCTATCCCAACAGGGTTAGAAAGTACAGATATATTCTTGCATACGTTAAGCAGTATCTCAGGAAAAGAAATACCACAAACGATACAGCAAGAGCGTGGAAGGCTACTCGATTGTATGATTGACTCTCATAAATATAATGCAGAAGGTAATGCCGTGATCTATGGCGAGCCTGAACAGGTCTATGCCATCACAAAGGCTTGTCTAGAGAATGGAATTATTCCGAAAGTCGTTGCAACAGGAAGTAAAACAACCAAACTAAAGGCAGCTCTTCAACCCATGATAGAACAACTAGACATGGGGATAGAAATTGTGCAGGAAACAGACTTTTCTGTCATTAGAAGTCTAAGTGTGAAACATCATGTAAATCTAGCGATTGGGCATTCTGACGGAAGATATTTGACAGAACAAGAAGGAATTCCACTCGTAAGACATGGTTTCCCGATTCATGATCGTGTCGGTGGCCAACGACTACTGTCCGTAGGTTATACAGGAACAACAATGCTACTCGACCGGTTAACCAATACTTTACTAGAGAACAAATATAATCAATATCGAACAAAAATGTACAAAGAATATTACGAAAAAAACTTTTTAATAGGAAGCTGAGGTGATAGTTATGGCATGTTCAACCGAAAAACACCCTTGTTATTCAGCAGATGCACATCACAAATTTGCGCGGATGCACCTTCCGGTAGCACCAAAATGTAATATTAGCTGTAACTATTGTAACCGCAAATTTGACTGTATGAATGAAAGTCGCCCAGGTGTTACCAGTGAGTTATTAGATCCCAATGAAGCATTATTCAAGTTTCAAGTGGTGAAAGAGAAAATTCCTCAATTAAGTGTTGTGGGAATCGCTGGTCCAGGAGATGCCCTAGCGAACTGGAAAAACACGAAGCAAACGATTTCGTTAATTAAAGAGTCGATAGAACAGCAAAACCCATTGAAATCATCATGCGGCGAAGCGGATGATGACTCAGAGATCATATTTTGCCTATCCACCAATGGCTTGATGCTCCCGCTCTATGCACAAGAGATTGTTGACTTAGGAATTAACCATGTGACAATCACGATTAACACCTTGGATGCAGAGATTGGGGCCAAGATTTATAAGCACATCGTATGGAATGGTGTAGTGTATAAAGGTGAAGAAGCGTCAAAAATTCTTATCAACAATCAACTACATGGGCTAGAGTTTCTAGCGCAGCAAGGTGTGTTAGTAAAAGTCAACATCGTTATGATTAAAGGCGTGAATGACCATCACATTCCTGAAGTGGTCAAAAAAGTAAAACAATTAGGTGCGTTTATGACGAATATTATGCCGTTAATTCCAGCACCAGGTAGTGTGTTTGAAGATCATCCGCAAACGAGTATGAAGGAAATCGTCCAAATGCGTAAAGATTGCGAGCTTGATTTGCAACAAATGCATCACTGTAAACAGTGTCGTGCCGATGCCATAGGCTTGTTAGGGGAAGATCGCTCGATAGAATTTAGAGATTTATGTAAAAAGAAAGCTGCTGAGAAAACTGCTGAAAATGAGATAAAAGTTGCACAGCAAGAAGTGGCTGCAATCACAGAAGCATTTGATTCAAGTGCGGAATCTAAAAAAGATGAGACCTACAAAGTAGCTGTTGCTACGAAAAGTGGTATCATCGTAGACTTGCATTTTGGTCATGCAGAAGAATTCGCCATTTATCAATATAAAAATCAGCAATTTCTATTACTCGAAAAACGTAAGGTTTCTAAGTATTGCAATGGTGAGGACGAATGTAAGGAAGACAAACGCAAGCAAATGGTGAATATGCTGCGCGACTGTGATGCGGTATTATCCCTGCGAATAGGGCATTCCGCAGAACAAAATCTAGTAAATCATGGGATTTGTAGCTTCCAACATTATGAAACGATTGAAAAGAGCCTAGCCTATGTTGTTGAGAATTTAAAAAAAGCCAATTGATATCGTAAAAAGGGAAGGGAGATTTCTAATGGATAAGCCAAAAAAACACATTTTCGTATGTAGTAGTTCAAGAATTAATGGACAACAAAAAGGGTTCTGTCACTCGAAGGATTCTGTAAACTTAGTGGAAACATTTATGGAAGAGTTAATGGATCGCGGCATCAGTGGCGAGGTTATGGTTACGAACACAGGATGCTTAGCCATATGTGAGAAGGGCCCTATCGTCATCGTATACCCTGAAAATATCTGGTATGGAAACGTAAGTGATGATGACGTGGAAGAAATTCTAGATGAGCATATTGAAGGTGGCAAACCAGTAGAGCGACTGATGATTTTTAAGTAAAAAAATAAAGGGAATCATTTGTTCCGTGAGATTCCGTCAGTAAAGGAGGTTATCGAGTGGCTAAAATTATTGCATCTTTTGTCAATGAATCAAGGGAAATCCTTCCATTGAATGAGAATGGCGAAGTAGTTGTATTCAAAAAAGAAATGGGACATTGGTCTCTGATCAGGTCTAAAAGATTTGATATGCGCGAAGTGAAGAATATTCGTGAATTGCGAAGCGAAATGGGCAATATCATAAGTTTTCTTGATGATTGCAAAACATTCATTGGAAATTCAATCACAGGTGTTCCTTTTTTCGAACTTGAAAAAGCAGAAATTGATAGTTGGGAGTTTGAAGGGAAGGCAGAAGAATTTCTAGATTACGTATATCAAAAAGATCTGTTAGAAGTAGAAGAAGCATTACTACAATCGAAAGAAAAAGAAGATGAGTTAGCTTCGTTACAGCCAATTGATCTAGGGAACGGAATCTTTGAGGTAGTTTTATCAAAGGTCCAAGGCACCAATCTCGGGATTACTTCCAAGCAGCTATTGATTCCAGTCTTAAGCAAAGGGGCTTTCTATCAGCTGAATGTGATCTGCAATCACGTTCCACCATGGCTAGAAGCCGAATTAATAAAACATAATTTTACTAGCAATATAGAGAAAATCAATGATAAAGAATTAAAGCTTACGATTGCAAAGAAAGTCTGTACGTAATACTCCTAAGGACTTGCAAAGGGTGGTAATGATGACGATTGAATACAAGAAGCGCCCCATAACAATCATAGACCGGACATTTACTTCTATAAGTCATGTTAATTCAAAGCTTCATTCACCATATACACCATTGGAACGCGCTCAATTGCGAGACCTTGTAAAGATGCTAATTCGAGTTGGAGTAGATATATTTGAAATCAACCAAAGAACTGTTTCGTTCATGCAGGAACTACATGGATTTCCCCTTGCCTATCGGTTTGAGGATGATTACCAATATAATGCCCGCCAAAGTAACGATTATGGTATTGAAGATATCATTAAGAACTGTCAATATCTAATAATCCCTTACCACATAGCAGGATTTTTCATACAAGAGCACCATTTGAGCGAGCATCATTTATTCGCACAGTTAACACAGCGATACAGAAATAAGATTATCATAGAATGTAATGTGGCGAATTTTCAAAAATTACAGGTAATTCTAATGAGTGATCAATGGCGCTCCATTTCCAGACAATACACAATTGATGTTTTGCGAATTCGTGGATTGAGTCAAATCGCCGTCCCTTTTTTAACAGACGAAATTTCTCAGATTCGAGAATTAGTACAGTGTAGCATTGATTGGTGCCCTTGCAATAGTAGTTATTCAGCAACAGCAATCACGATAGAAGCATTAGATTATACAGTAGATAGTATTTCTACACACTTTAATGGTGGTATATCAGATACAGTCACAGATACGACCACACCATTAGAAGAAATTATTATGGCGATTCATTATCTTAAGCAACCGAAAGGGATACGCCCTGACTATTCGGTTTTTCCTGATATCACTGCCCTATATGAGAGCCTTACTGGCGATCGAATTAATGGTATGAAACCGATAATAGGGAAGGATATATTCAAATATGAGTCAGGGATTCATGCGGATGGAATCGCTAAGAACCATGCAACCTACGAACCATATGCACCTGAAGTAGTAGGGAATATCCGAGAGCTTTATATTGGAAAGCATTCTGGAATGAAATCACTAACTTCGTTCATGGAAAAGTGGAAGATATCAATCACCCATGATCAGTCGAAGGCTTTATTACAGTCGATTCGTGCCTTTAGTGTAAATTATAAACGGAATGTTCGAGAGGAAGAATTATTTTATCTATGTCATTCCATTCTTAAGAGTCATCCATCTTAGTTTGATTGGAGGTTTATGTATGAATATTGTAGATACCACATTGCGTGATGGGGAACAAAAGGCTGGGGTTGCTTTCAATGTATGTGACAAAGTGAAAATAGCAAAACTTCTAGACTATATAGGAGTAGCGCAGATTGAAGCTGGCACGCCATCGATGGGTGGAGTGGAGCGGAAAAGTATTGAGAAAATTGTGGAACTTCATTTGCAAGCGAGAATATCTGCTTGGAATCGCATGAACCACCTGGACATTCAAGCTTCCATTGAATGTGGAGTGGATATTATTCATATTTCCATACCCGCATCGGATCTACACATTTACTATAAATTTAATCAAACAAGACAATGGGTGATGGAACAAATGGAAAGTTGTATTGATTATGCAAGGGAGCGCAATCTAGAAGTTCACATTGGGTTAGAAGATGCATCTAGGGCTGACATTGATTTTATTCTTGAAATCTGTCGCAAGGCTCAGAAAGCAGGGGCTTCAAGAATACGTTACGCCGACACAGTTGGAATTTTGACTCCTAGTAAAGTCTATCAAGACATTCAGACAATTTGTGAACACATTGAAGTTCCAGTAGGAATCCATGCGCATAACGACTTTGGTATGGCAGTAGCAAATTCTCTAGCTAGCGTTAGGGCGGGAGTTACCTTTGTCGATACAACAATTGGAGGATTCGGTGAGCGGAGTGGAAATTGCAATTTACTGCATATGCTCAAAGCAGCGATTGTACAAGGCCAAGGGACAAAAAAAGAAGAAGCATCTTTACAGAAGCTTCTAAAGGTGCAAGATGAAATCTTGCGTATATTTCATAACCATTCATCCAATTCCTTTAATACAGTAGCTTTCGCTTGATCAAAAGCTGCAAAAACGTGTTTTGCACGTTCGGCATCGTGATAGACCTTCCAGTATCCGCAAAGCAAACAATTTTGTCCTGCATTTTTAATAAAACCACAGACATCTTCTAGGGGAATCCCTAAGAATATCCCGATTTCGTGAGGACATGATTCGTCGAAATGCTTTTTTAACTGATGTAGACAATCTTCTGTCGACATATGCTCGTGATAGCCATAGCCCTTTAGGAATGCCATGTTTTTGCGTTGAAATAATATATCCTGAAGCATTTGCGGGTTATAAAAAAGAACTAAACTGCTATCAGGCTGTGTACGGATTTCAAAGAAACTTACAAATGGGTCATTGGCAAATAAGTACTGATATTGTTTCCAAAGCTTATGTAAGTTCCTTCCGCCAGAAGTGAAAGATAAGAGGTTGGAAGGTTTCTTCCCAGCACTTGTAGGAGCAATATGGTACGCAATTGTGGTAATAAGATAGTTCCTGTCATCTAACTGTTCTCTCTTATCTATGAAATCTTTTGATAGTTGTTTGTCCATTTTCATCACCTCGCACGGTAAAATTTAATGATTTGGTTGTGTCACAATTTGTTTGCCAAATTGTTGGCATTTTTCTATGCCAGTAGAGCTGGGATAGCCTTGTAGAATTACAGAATCAGCAATAATTTTTGCACCGTATTGAGTCATGCGCTTTTCCCATTCTTCCATCCATTCGCCATCGCCCCAATCATAAGAACCAAATAATATCATTGGTTTATCTTGGAGCTTCTCATCTTTAAGCGAAGTAACAAATGGTTCCATCTCTGTGTCTTCTAATTCTTCCGCACCCATTGCCGGGCAACCTAATGCAACTATATCGGCATTGAATACATCGTTCGTAGTTGCTTGACTAACTGGTATAAGGGTGACGTTCGCACCCGCATTACGAGCACCTTCTGCGATTGCATTTGCCATACCTTCAGTGTTTCCAGTACCGCTCCAATATATAATTGATAAAGTCGTCATAAATCTCATCTCCTCGTCAATGATAATCATTATCGTTATTTAAAGTATATAATATAAATTTCCCATTGTAAACACTCAAATTTAGATAATTTGTGACATATAATGATGAGAACGTTCAATTATACTGTTTTTCATTGACAATCCAAGAATTTATTATGATAATGTTGATTGAATGGATGAAGAATAAATCAATATGGGGTGAATTACATTGATTAATCATAACAATGACGCTTTTTCAGCTCCAGAGGTTTTCGCAGAGGTTGAGCAAAACATACAAATTGTACATATAAAAGGGAAATTGAATTATGGAACAACGCAAACTGTAAAAGATTCTATGGCGAAATTATTCACAACTGCCGATGGATACATCATAGATTTATCCAATGTGGAGAATATTGATAGTACAGGTTTTGGGGTATTAATTAATTTCGCAAAAAGAATTGCTGAGATTGAGCGTAAGATGGCAATCGTGGTAACGAATGATTTTATTTATGACTTATTTAAGATTTCTAAATTTGACCTTGTATTTCCTCTCGTGAAATCTAAGGCAGATGGAATTAAGATTTTAAAGGAAGGTTTTGAACGACCGCTACCATTAAAAGAGTACTAAGATTGTTAGCATTAGTTTAAGGCACACCTGACATGGGTAGCTTACATGTAGGTGTGCTTTTATTAGCATAACTAGACTTTATCATTAGATTCTGTAAACATTCTGGTTGTGCGATGCCTTTTTCGAAGGAGGAGTAGTTATGTCAATTTTTCAAGCATTTATACCGAATATGTACGTAAACACCATTCACCAAATCCATCCAGAAGAGCTATTGAAGAAAGGCATTCAAGGAGTTTTAACGGATTTAGATAATACATTAGTGCGTTGGGATCAGCCCGAAACTACAAAGGAAGTAACATCTTGGATTGAATCTTTGCAAGAATTAGGAATTCAAGTGTATATTATTTCAAATAATAGTTTTATTCGAGTGAAAGAATTTGCTGAACCGATTCAAATACCATATTTACATAAAGCTCGTAAGCCACTCAAAAAAGGTTTTAGAAAAGCACTACAAGATATGAAATTACCAGCATCAAAGGTAGCATTAGTTGGGGATCAAGTATTAACAGATGTTCTTGGCGGAAATCGGATGGGATTATATACAATTTTAGTCGATCCAATAGGAGAGAAAGAATACTTCACAACGAAAATCAATCGCAGAATTGAGAAGAAAATCGTAAGACATTTATTTAACAAGGGGTTAATCACATGGAAACGTTAAAAGGCAAATGCTACGGATGCGGTGCGGAACTGCAATTTGTTGATGAATCAATTCCGGGTTTTGTTCCAGAAAAACTACTAGATAAGCCAGGGGTTATATGTAAGCGCTGTCATAGAATCAAACATTACAATGAAGTGATTCGTGTGACTTTAGAGGAAGAAAAGTTCGTAGACATTTTACGGCAAATATCCACTCAATCGGCGGTTGTTATCTATGTAATGGATAGCTTTGATTTTGAAGGATCTTGGATCACTCAATTAAAAAAGCTAATCAAAGACCAGCCGATTTATGTTGTTGTCAATAAAATCGATATCCTTCCAAAGGATATCAATCAGCAAAGAATTCGCTTGTGGATAAAACATGAATTAGAAAAGAAGAAACTTCCTGTGCAAGCAATTTTTCTAGCGAGCGCATATAAGCAGTGGGGAATTGATGAAATCGCCACATACGTAAGGAATAATAAAGGGAAACGAGACGTTTATGTAGTAGGTGCCACAAATGTAGGAAAGTCCACTTTAATCAATCGATTAATACCATTATTAGTAGCTGAAGATGGTATAGAGGCAAGTACGAAACTTTTTGATTTACCAGAATTAACGACATCTGTATATCCGGGAACAACAGTTGAAGCATTGAAAATTCCACTGAGTCGTAAAAGTGCAATTTATGACACTCCGGGGATTGTGAAAAAGGACCGTTTGATTGAACAAATTTGTCCAAGCTGTTTAAATATTGTTACACCAAGCAAAAAAATCGATCCAAGGATTTTTCAATTGAATGACCAACAAACCTTATTTTTTGGGGGTCTGGCTCGCATTGATTATGTCAAAGGAAATAAACAATCGTTTGTGTGTTATGTATCCAATGATTTAGTAGTGCATAGAACGAAGTTAGAAAAAGCAGACGAATTATATGAAAAGCACTATCTAGAGCTACTATCGCCGCCTTGTAAAGAGTGTGAGAGCGACCTTGCACTGACCAAAGAATACGAATTTGATATTCCTGCCAATCACGAAACAGACCTTGTTATATCAGGATTAGGTTGGTTGACAATCAAGGGTGAAGCTGCGCTTGTGAAGATTCGAGTACCGCAATCGGCACAAGTAGTAAAAAGAAAAGCATTAATATAGAAATGGGAGAATTTATATGAAAATTGTTGGGCTTTTTGGTCATCCAGTAAGTCACAGTTTATCTCCAATGATGCATAATTTGGCTTTTGAGAAAATGGCACTACCGTATCGATACTTCGCATTTGATATCAATCCCGACCAAGTGAAACAAGCGGTAGATTCAATCCGTGTGTTAGGGATTCGTGGAGTAAACGTTACAATCCCTTATAAAGAAACAGTGATTCCATTTTTAGATGCAGTCGATCGCTCAGCTACAATGATTGGCGCTGTCAATACAATTGTCAATGATGGTGGAAAACTAACGGGATATAACACTGATGGACAAGGGTATGTCATGTCGTTAGAAGAAGAACTCAACGTGAATGTACAAGACCTAGATATCGTAATCCTAGGAGCAGGGGGCGCAGCCCGCGGAATCATCTTTTCATTGTTAGAGAAGAATGCACGAAATATTGCACTCTATAATCGGAACAAGGAAAGAGCAGAAAAGCTAGTGGCTGAGTTCGATAAGGAGCAAGCTAGCAAGATAATGGTAATTCATGATCTTGAGCAGCTGCACAAGTACCATTTAATCATTAATACAACACCAAGTGGCATGTATCCGAATGTGAACGAAACTCCCATCGATATCGCTTATGTTTCACCGTCACATCTAGTGAGTGATATTGTGTATAATCCACTCATGACAAAATTTTTAAAGCAAGCGCAAACAAAAGGTGCTACCATACATCACGGTCTTGGTATGTTTATTTATCAAGGTGCCATAGCGTTTGAATTATGGACAGGCCAAAAGCCACCAGTGCAAGAAATGTACAAAGCTGTCCAAACACATCTAATCAAACAATAATCATTGGAGGAATCATTATGTTAACGAATAAACAAAAGAAATATTTACGCTCTTTAGCAAACTCGCTCGACCCAATTTTTCAAGTTGGAAAAGGTGGAGGGAACGATAACCTATATAAAAGCATATCAGAAGCACTAGAGGCTCGTGAGTTAATCAAAGTTAGTGTATTAAGGAATTGTGATGAAGAAAAAGATGAAGTCGCAACTGAAATTGCTGCCAAGACGAATGCGGAAATTGTACAAATCATTGGAAACATAATCATTTTGTACAAGGAATCAGTTGACAAAAAGAGAATCGAACTACCGTCACACTAAAGTGTGGCTTTTTTCATCAGCATACCTTTTTATTGCAGTTGGACAGGTAGTTGTATACAATAGATTTACACAATTATGGAAAGGTAAGGTTCATACCTTGGTACAATTGTTTACACAAAAACAAAAAATAGGTATTTATGGGGGAACATTTGACCCGATTCATATGGGACATTTAATATCGGCAGATTGTATTCGTGATGAACTATGCTTAGATCAGGTGATTTTTGTACCTGCCAAAGTACCGCCCCATAAGCGATCAAAAAATATTACTGATGGACATCATCGATATCAAATGATAAAGCTTAGTATTGAGAATAATCCACATTACCAAGTATCTAATTTCGAGCTTGATTCTCCTTATGAAATCTCATTTACTTGGTATACGGTTCAATACTTTCGCAATCAGTATCCGGATGCTCAACTGTTTCTGTTGCTTGGTGCTGATACAGTGCTCGATTTACCTAATTGGGCATTTATTCGAGAAATATGCCAGGAGTGTACACTCGTTGGTTTTCAAAGAGCCGGTGAAGTAAAGTTAGAATCAGAAACACAATATTTAGATTGTCAAAACATCCAAATTATCAATACGCCGTCCGTTGATATTTCGGCCACGATGATTCGCGATAGAATCACAAATAATCAATCTGTTAGCTATATGGTTAACAATCGCGTGTTAGAATACATTAAGGAGCATACTTTATATGGAAAAATGGAAACAATGGACAGAAGGGGATAACTGGGAGCAACTTCAGGACAAGCTGAAAAACATATTGTCCTATCACCGATACGAGCATACAAAACGTGTCATTGATGTTGCTGTTAAGTTAGGTGAACAGTATACAATTGATAAATCCCTATGTGCGTTGGCTGCATTATTTCACGATTATGCGAAAGAGTTACCTAAAGACCAAATGCAACTCATTCTTAAGCAACATCAACGGGAAGATATTATTGCAATGGCATCCCCAATTTGGCATGCGCCAGTAGGTGCTTACCTGATTAGAGATGAATTTCCATTTGGAGAGGACATTTTTTTGCCGGTTTTCTATCATACTACAGGTAGAAGGGAAATGACGGATTTAGAGAAAATTATCTTCCTTGCAGATTATATTGAACCGAAAAGGAGCTTTCCTGGTATTGAAGAAATTCGAAGAGCTACATGGACAGAACTTAATAAAGGGATGTATTTAGCCCTTAACTTAACACTAGAAAAGTTAGTGAAGAACCATTTTTTAATTGCAGAAATCACTGTAGATGCTCGCAATTATTTTTTACAAAAAAAAGGAGAGATAAAGTGACAAACATAGAAATGAAAAAAGAGAAAAATTTAGATTTAATAAAAAGGATTGTATATTTAATTGAAGATAAAAAAGCTGAGGATATCGTGATTCTTGATATAGAAGGTCTTTCTGTTATATCCGATTATTTCGTTATATGTACAGGTCGTTCTGTTACGCAGGTTAAAGCCATAGCTGACCATGTGATGGATACATTAAAGCAAGAAGATGGCATAATGACTAGAGGTGTAGAAGGTCAAAGAGAAGGCAAATGGGTTCTAGTTGATTTCGGGGATGTCATTATCCATGTATTCCGCCAAGAAGAACGTGAATTTTATAATCTTGAACGTCTATGGGGAGATGCTAAACTTATTCCTGTTGACCAAGTGTCTACAAACTAAATCAATGGAAGCTTATCGAGAGTTTGCAGATACATATGATTATTTGATGCGAGATGCGCCATACCAGCAATGGCTTGAATTGATTGAGAAGATTATACATGAGCGTAGCAAGTCAACAGAAGGTAAGACGAATGGTCAGATGAAAATTGCCGACCTGGGCTGTGGAACAGGTACTCTAAGTATTCTGTTAGCAGAGAAAGGCTTCGAAATCTGGGGTATAGACATCTCCGAGGATATGCTAGCAATCGCACAAGAAAAGCTGGGGAAATTATCTCTTCCTGTACAAAGAAGGGTCCGTTTTTTGCAGCAGGACATGGTCGAATTAAAGCTACCAGTTTCATTTGATGTTGTTTTTGCATTTTGTGATAGCTTGAATTACGTTGTCGATGAAGGTGAATTGTCGCAAGCTTTTGCAAACATCAATAACGCCTTGGCACCTAATGGTTTTTTTATTTTTGATATGCTGTCCATAAAAAAAATGCAAAGCTTAGGCGCAAGGAAGCATTTTGAGGTATCTGATGATACCATTTGTATTTGGCAAAACGAGTGGGACCTAGATAATGAGCTTCTCACGTACGATGTGACGATACTTACGCAAGAATATGGACAAATGCAAATGTATAAAAGGGTTGATGAATACCATCAGCAGAGAGGGTATCAACCAGAACTAATACTATCATTATTAGAACGAAATGGTTTTGAGCTGCATCATACTTTTGCGGATTTTCATTACGACACACCTCTTAACGAAGCGCAAGATCGTTACTTTTGGGTTGTTAGAAAGCGCTAACCCTTGACAAAGAGAGCAATTATTTCATATACTAACACTAAATTAATTGATATTTTACATTGACAGGGATAGTAGTTGTATTGAGTACTATAGAGAGCTGGCGGATGGTGCAAGCCAGTGACTGATACAATGAAGCTCACCCTTGAGTTATTTTAGTCAACCAATTGCGGCTAGCTAAAATCGTAGGACTGCGTTAAAGTCATTGAGTGAGTAATTCGGTTGCTTCGCCTTTGTTGACTGACATTGGTTAAGTTGTCGATTACTAATTAGGGTGGTACCGCGAATCAAACCTCTCGTCCCTAGCGTATAGCTTTGGAGAGAGGTTTCTTTATATTATAGGAGGTAATTGATAGACATGAGACAGTATAATCCATCAGAAGTAGAAACTAAATGGCAGCAATATTGGGAAGACCAGAAGATGTTTGCAACGACAGAAGACAGCGATAAACCTAAGTTTTACTGCTTAGAACAATTCCCATACCCATCAGGGAAACTACATATGGGACATATGCGTGTATATTCTATCGGTGACGTTATCGCCCGCTTTAAAAAGATGCAAGGCTATAACGTATTACATCCTATGGGTTGGGACGCATTTGGTATGCCAGCGGAAAATGCCGCAATTAAGAATAAGCTACACCCAGCAAAATGGACATTTGAGAATATTGACTACATGAGAAAACAACAGAAGACGTTAGGAGTTAGTTATGACTGGGAACGGGAAGTAACAACTTGCGCTCCTGATTATTATAAATTTACACAATGGCTATTCTTGCACTTCTATGAGCAAGGCTTAGCATACAGGAAGAAGGCAGCAGTCAACTGGTGCCCTGATTGTGTGACTGTACTTGCAAACGAGCAAGTAGAGGATGGAAGCTGCTGGCGTTGTGGAACAGAAGTAGTGAAGAAGGAATTAGAGCAGTGGTTTTTCCGAATCACAGATTATGCAGAGAAGTTATTACAAGATCTGGATACATTAGATGGCTGGCCAGAAAAAGTTAAGACAATGCAAAGAAATTGGATTGGGAAGAGTGAAGGAGCAGAAATCGTATTTGAATTACCAGACATTCAAGAAAAGGTATCTGTGTTTACCACTCGTCCGGACACGCTATTCGGAGTGACTTATATCGTTCTTGCTCCGGAGCATCCATATGTACAAAAGCTAATTCAAGGTACAGAAAAAGAAACTGCCATCACTGAATTCGTAGATGCAATTCGCAAAAAATCAGAAATCGAACGAACGTCTACGGATTCCGAGAAAATCGGAATATTTACAGGCAAGTATGCGATACATCCATTGACTAAACAGCAGGTTCCAATATGGATTGCGAATTATGTACTATTAGAATACGGCACAGGGGCTGTTATGGGTGTTCCAGCTCATGACGAAAGAGACTTCTTGTTTGCAAAGAAATACGATATGCCTATTGTCCAAGTCATACAGCCATTAAAAGCAGATACGATTGTATTGGATGATCAAGGGAATTTGACGAAAGCATATACGGGCGAAGGTACACTAATCAACAGTGATATATTTAACGACAAAGAAAATGAAAAAGTAATCACAGAAATTGCACAATATTTACAAGAACAAGGTTTGGGCAAAGCAACAGTATCGTATCGCTTGCGTGATTGGTTAGTATCGAGACAACGTTACTGGGGTGCACCAATCCCAATTATATATTGTGACGATTGCGGCACAGTTCCAGTACCTAATGAGCAGCTACCAGTGCTATTACCTGAAGAGGTTTCCTTTGATGTAGGGAACAAATCACCGCTAGCTTCATCAGCAAGTTTTATGAACACCACCTGTCCTACTTGCGGTAAGCAAGCAAAAAGAGAAACAGATACCATGGATACGTTTATTTGCTCTTCCTGGTACTACTTAAGATATACAGATCCTAAGAATGACCATGTGCCATTCTCTTCTGAGCGCGCGAATCAGTGGCTACCTGTTGATGAATATATAGGTGGTATTGAACACGCTGTATTACACTTGCTATACTCAAGGTTCTTCACGAAGGTGTTACACGATTCTGGTTTAGTGAACTTTAATGAACCATTTAAGAGCTTATTAACGCAAGGAATGGTGATTAAAGAAGGCGCTAAAATGTCCAAATCTAAAGGGAATGTAGTTAGTCCTGATGAAATCATTAGCAAATATGGTGCCGATACTGGTAGATTGTTCATCCTCTTTGCTGCTCCACCAGATCGAGATTTAGATTGGAATGATCAGGGGGTAGAGGGTTGCTACCGTTTCTTAAATAGAGTATGGAGATTTATTAACGAAAATCAGAATGTCAATGAAAGCAAAGTGGCATATGCGACAGATTGCGATGCAAGTAAAGAGCTACACCGTATGATACATGTAACGATTAAACGAGTAACGGAAGACGTTGGAGAACGCTATAATTTTAATACAGCGATCTCTGCTATCATGGAGTTAGTCAATAAAATGTATCAATATCCAGCGGAAGCGAATCAAGCAGTCCTGCAAGCAGCGATACGTACGTTAGTCATCCTACTTGCGCCGTTCGCACCTCACATAACAGAAGAATTATGGCAAATCATTGGTGAGAAAGAAAGCATCTATCTAACGGATTGGCCAAAATATGACGCAAAAGCTCTAATACTTGACGAAGTTGAAATTGTAGCACAAGTAAACGGAAAAATGAAAGCGAAACTTGTTGTTCCAACGGATGCTACTAAAGAACAAATTGAAAAACTTGCATTGGAAGATGAGCGAATTCAAAGTTCCATTGAGGGTGCATCGATTAAGAAGATTATTGTAGTGCCTCAAAAACTAATTAACATTGTTGTAGGCTAGTAAACAGCTTGTCAGGTTTAACGAAGGACTTGCAATGCCAGTTTTTCCTTATTCTGAAAAGGGGCGTTTATGAATGGTGTCAGTCACAGCTAAACAAAAAACTGTCATAGTCGTACTATTTGCAATTGTTTTTTTAGGAGTAAGTACCTATTGGTTACTGGGGAGAAACGAATCCCCGGTAATCATTACACAAAGCGACCTCAATCTTGGTCAACAGAACAATTCGACTCAACAAAATAGTCCGTTAGAACATGAACGATCAAATGTAGGTTTAAATAACAATCAAGTAGAGCAAATTTATGTTCATGTTAAAGGTGCTGTTACGAATCCAGGAGTATATAGATTGCATCAAGGACAGCGTGTTGTTGATGCGGTGGAAGCTGCAGGCGGAGTACTACCTATGGGTAATCTAGATTTAATAAACTTAGCAGAGAAGCTACAGGATGGACAAGAAGTCATCATTTTCACTTCAGAAGAGGACCGCAATCAATGGCTTATGAATGCTCCTGCTGGAGGACAACATAATAATTCTATGGGACAGCATACTAACAAAATCAACATTAATACCGCTACGAAAGAAGAGCTGCAAAAACTTACAGGGATTGGTCCAAGCAAAGCGGAAGCGATTATTAGATACAGAGAAACCAATGGTCGTTTTTCGAAGGTTGAGGATTTAACGAATGTAAGTGGGATTGGTTCGAAAACGTTAGAGAGCTTTAAAGATCAAGTGTCTGTAAATTAACACACTTAATCATAGTATTGTAATGCGAATTGTGGTATATTTATGTAAAAAATTACTTACTTCTAAGGAGGATTACTATGACGGACAAACAAATGCGTTTTGACACCATTGCAGTGCGTGGAGGTTTTGAAGGAGACCCAGCAACAGGTGCTTGTGCAGTACCTATTTACCAAACTTCTTCGTATGTGTTTAGAGATACAGAACATGCAGCGAATCTATTTGCTTTAAAGGAAATGGGTAATATTTATACAAGAATTATGAATCCTACTCAAGATGTATTCGAGCAACGTATTACTCAACTAGAAGGCGGAATAGGCGCTTTAGCTACTTCTTCAGGACAAGCTGCTATCACATACGCTGTATTGAACATTGCGAATTCTGGTGACGAAATTGTAGCAGCTAGTAGCCTTTATGGTGGTACATATAATTTATTCTCTACAACATTGCCGAAACTAGGAATTACTGTTCGTTTTGTAGATCCGTCTAATCCAGAGAATTTTAGAGCAGCAATTAACGAAAAGACCAAGGCGGTTTTTGCTGAAACAATCGGTAATCCTAGAATTGATGTATTGGATATTGAAGGTGTTGCTAAGGTTGCCCATGAAGAAGGAGTACCATTAATTATAGACAACACGTTTGGAACTCCATACTTAATTTGTCCATTCGATTTTGGAGCAGATATTGTCATTCACTCTGCTACGAAGTTCATCGGTGGTCACGGCACTTCTATTGGTGGAGTAATCATTGATTCAGGTAAATTCGACTGGTCGAATGGAAGATTCCCAGGTCTGACTGAGCCAGATTCAAGCTACCATGGCGTATCCTATGTAAGAGATATTGGACCTGCGGCATATATTATTAAAGCGAGAGTACAATTATTAAGAGATATGGGATCATGCATATCTCCATTTAACTCCTTTTTGCTGATTCAAGGCTTAGAGACATTGCATTTACGTATGCAACGCCATTGCGATAATGCGAAAAAGGTAGCAGAATTCCTTAGTTCCCACGAATCCGTTACATGGGTGAATTACCCTGGTTTAGAGGGAGACGTTCAAAACGCTAAAGCTAAGAAGTATCTTCCTAAAGGCCAAGGAGCAATCTTAACTTTTGGTATCAAGGGTGGAACTCCTGCAGCAACGAAATTTATTGATTCTTTGAAACTGTTTATTCTACTTGCTAATGTTGGGGATGCTCGTTCCCTGGTGATTCATCCTGCTAGTACTACACATCAGCAATTAACGAAAGAGCAACAAGAAGCTAGTGGAGTTACAGAAGATATGATCCGTCTTTCAGTGGGCATCGAAGATGCACAAGATTTAATGGAGGACTTAGACCAAGCATTCAAGGCAAGTCAACAATAGTAAATCGATCCGTATGAGTTTGCGATAAATTACTTAAATACAACTACACATATTCCTATACCTCAATACTTGAAAAAAACAACAGAATCCTATATCATATACCACATAGGGTATGTAGGAGGTAGTTTATGGTAGAAGTAATGATTTTTGGCGACCAGAGAAGTCAATGTGCCAGTGGTGGATGATTTGCTCCACCGTCTCCAGTGGAGATCTACGAGCTACTTTTCCAAAGAATTTCTAGAGATTATGTTGAAAAAAGTGTAATAATAAGTTATATCAATATTGATGACCCGCAAGTGAAAGAAGATGCTAGAGTTGTCGATATCCGTAAACATGCAGCATTTTTCCCTGTTGTTACTGTAAATAATGCAATAGTTGCAGAAGGAACAGTAGATTTCGGGAAAATAATTCAGCATATCGATATGGCTGGAGCTTTAAAGAAATCATAAATAGGAGGTAATTTTAATGGCTGTCATTAGTGTAGTTGGTAAAGATAATTTTGTTTCAGAAGTAAGTGCTGGTGTCTCTCTTGTGGATTTTTACGCTGATTGGTGTGGACCATGCAAAATGCTTGCACCAGTATTGGATGAAATTGCAGAGGAATTAGCAGATGTGAAAGTTATTAAAGTGAATGTAGATCAAAATCAAGATCTTGCAGCTGAGTATCGTGTACAAGGCGTCCCTACAATTGTTATCATGAAGGATGGACAGTTGGTAGAACGCGCTGTTGGCTTCCAACCAAAAGGAAACTTAGTGAATCTTGTGAATAAACATAAGTAATAGTAATAACGAATAACAAAACTAAACATAACATTAATTACTAGTAGAAAACTCAAGGCGTTGTCTTGAGTTTTTTACATTAATCAAATAGAATTTTAACTCAGCGGTGTAACACTATAAGCTAAGGTTTCTTTACTCAGCGGCGTTACTAATAGTCCCACTTCTATAAATGTAAGGTAAGTGCCGCGAAATATGGGCTATAACGCAAAGGAAAAGGGGTACATCATGTTACTGCTTAAAGGAATATATAATTCAGCAAAAGTATACACAGATCAAATCGACGAGACAACACAATTGCAAATTATAGATTTATGTAATCAGGAATTTTTTCAAGATGCAAATATACGGATCATGCCAGATTGTCATGCAGGAATGGGTTGTGTGATTGGCACAACAATGACGATCTGCGATAAAGTTGTACCGAATTTAGTTGGAGTTGATATCGGGTGCGGAATGCTTGTAGTTAATCTTGGTGAAATCGACATAGACTTTGAAAATGTTGACCGTTTTATTCGAGAACAAATCCCTCATGGTTTTCAGATTAATCAGCATCCGCAAATAGATTTCAGCAAAACAATTGAAAATATCAAGTGTTTTCGTGAAATTCCTAAATCATCAAAAGAATTTAACAGAGCCTTAGGTTCCCTTGGTGGAGGAAATCACTTTATTGAAATAAATTGCGACGACAATAACAACAAATATTTAGTGATACACAGCGGTAGTAGAAATTTAGGAAAACAAATAGCAACTTATTATCAGAATAAGGCATATCAGTATCATACTGGCGAAAATGAGCTGTTTGAAAAAGAACGAGAAGAATTAATACGTACTTTTAAAGAAGAAGGTAAAAGAAAGGAAATTCAAAAAGCACTAAAAGCATTAAAAGAGAAATATAAAAGGGAGTGCATAATTCCTAAAGATCTCTGCTATTTAGAAGGAAGGCTGATGGAAGATTATCTTCATGACATGAAAATCGTGCAAGAATATGCGAACAAAAATCGTGAAGTAATCGGGCGAAGAATTGTCAATGAGTGCCTACAACTTAACTTTAATAATCTCCATAACTTTCAAACGATTCATAATTATATCGATATTGAGAATAAAATCCTCCGCAAGGGTGCCATATCCGCGTATAAGGATGAAATAGTAGTAATCCCGATCAACATGAGGGACGGAAGTATCATCGCCAAAGGAAAGGGTAATCCTGACTGGAATTACTCAGCACCACATGGTGCTGGCCGATTGATGAGTAGAAATGTTGCGAAAGATCATATCTCAATACAAGATTTCCAAGACTCAATGGCTGGGATCTGGTCATCTTCTGTAAGAGAAGCAACTTTAGATGAAGCTCCTATGGCATATAAGCCAATCGAGAACATCCTAAACAACGTAAGTGACACAGTAGAAATCCTTCAGATTATTAAGCCCCTATATAATTTCAAGTCAAGTTAAGGGATAAAAAAGAGTCAATTTACAATTTAAGTTATAGTTTAATTACTCCTTATGTATTATAATAGTGGATAAAATTTGAATTACGATAAGGAGCGACTGAATGATTGAACAAAGTCATTTTCATATAGCAATTAAAGGATTAGTAACGTATCAAGGGAAGTTTTTAATTTTAAAGCGTCCACAACGTCATGGTGAAACAGAATCGTATTGGGAGTTACCTGGTGGTGGGCTAAGCTTTCGAGAAGCTCCAGAAACTGCTCTAAAACGCGAATTAACAGAGGAAGTAGCTCTTGAGGTTAAGGTTGTTCAGCCTATTCATGTTTGGAATCGTATGAAGAATGAAACGACTCAGATTATAGGGATTACCTTTTTGTGTGAAAGTGAAAGTGATGAAGTTAAGATATCCCATGAACATTTAGATTATGCTTGGATTAGTCCTAATGAACAAGAAAAATATAATTTATTACCAGATTTGAAAGCAGATATGGACCAATGGGATTGGAGTAAGGTTTTAAAATAAAAGGATTCAAATGGGGCAACGTCGAAAATCTCTCTATGGGAAATATAGGAGGGGTTGGATGCGTCGCTCTTTATTTTGGTCATTATTGATTTTTATCGCAGGATGATTCCTATGTGTGGCAATCCTCGAATATTAGCGTTTCCACAATATATTTTCCCGAACCATGGTTCGTCTAAAATCCAATTTTTGCTTCTTATACGAACGTCGGGTACGGGAAAGAAGTAGTTATAAGTAATTCCCAGCTTGGTTCGCCCCTAAGAGAGCGGGGATCATATAGAATCAATAGTTACATTTGAGGTGGTTATTTTGAAATCTTACATTATTGATACAGGGAACCCAGATCAACAATTAATCATGAGCAATATTATTGTTTCATATGAGGATTTCAAAAGTGGAAATCCGTATAATACGACATTCAATGTTAGTGTGATTTCAGGAAATTATTCAGGGATTTCTGAATTTGAATATAACATAGAAGACTTTGTTCGCTTTGTTAAAGAGATAAAGGATTTATATGATTTCAAGACGAAAACTGTTGAACTAAATGATATTTGCTATGGATCAGGTGTAAAGTTTTGTCTAGATAAAACCGGGCATGTAACTGTATCCGGAAGATTATATGGAATAGCTATGGAACACAGTATAACTTTTACATTTATTACCGATCAAACAGCATTAGAAGCTTTTAGTATACAGCTATATAATGATTTTGTGATTAAGAAAGTACAAGAATTTAATTAAATGGATTAACTAGCAATTGTGAGAATAGGATTTTGCAACAGTGGGCATTGATTGTGGCTTTTAGGGGCTGGGAACTACATATAACAAAGCACTCAGCGCTAGGGGCACAGCAGGTTGCAAGGCTCTGAAGTATCGTCAGGAGGTTATCCTGCCCACATGTCTCAGCCTAACCGAGTCGGTCGCCGCATTAGCCCGCGAAGTCTCTCTGGGCATGAGCGGCTCCCTGTAAGGCTGAGCCACGTCGCGAGTGCAAAACGTTAACTGACATCGGACGAAGTGCAGACGCGCCGTCCATGGCGCTGGGTTCAAAAATTCATACTATTTCGTGAGATTCTGAGTAGTCTAAAATAAAATCAATGAATCCTAGAGGTGATAATATATGAAGAGAATCATAATGGTTATTTTATTATGGGCTTTTATAGCTGCTATTATTTTTGGTTGCCAATTAAAAGATAATAATACATCGGAAACACAAATAACATACCATGAATTACAATTATTAGATAATGAAAGATTGAAATTAGATGGCGAAATAAAAAAGGTTGTATTTAAATCAAAAGGAGTTAGTGAAACTATTTTTGAAGAAAAAGAAGTACTTGAAACATTTGGTGATCTAATTACAACTGCGGTAAGAGTAGCTGGCATAGCAAATATGGCTACTCCAGAGGTTTACTTTGATGTTGTTTATGAAAATGAAAATAAACAGCGTTTTTTTCTATGGATAGGTAAAAAGGAACAAAATAGTACATTGATGAGTAAAGATGATACGCATACAATTTATATTGTTTCAGAAAAAATGATTAGTAGACTAATTGATTTAGTGGAACAGGATTTAGATTGACCTTTTATTCTGTAAGGGCTGCCGTCCTTGGCAGCTCTGAACTAGAGGTCGTCTGGCATCAGTTAACAACGCAGTACAGCAAAGTGCGGAAGCTATGAAGTGCATGAAGAAGTGTGCATTGCAGAATAAGCACGAAGCATTGCCGCACCACATCCCTGGGCCTAACCAAAGTCGGCTTGCCCGAGGCTAAGATAGGAGTTATCTAACCCTCGGCCTGCGTCTGTAAGGCTCAGTGACGTCTGGACTGCAGGACGTTAAGCGACGGACTCTGCGATTACCGCGCGTCCTGCGCGGAGATTAAAAGAGAGTAATAGATTGTATAAATGCTAGCTTATGCGTAGCGGTTAAGAGCTTATTAAATTAATAGAGCTGTTTAGTTGCACAGGGGTAATGTTTTTTATGATAAAGATAAGTATGGGGGAGGGGAAGACGTGTCAGTATTTCAAAATATTGTAATTGTAATTGTGATTCCAGTTATAGTTGCCGTAATCACTACTTTTATCTTTTCAAACGTTTACAAAAGGAAGGACAAAGTAGATAAAGGTATAGAATTAAATTATTTCAAACTATCTCATAGAAGAAAGATGGTGCGAACTTTAATAAGTTCCCCAATTTTAATCATTGGACTTATTGTATTATACTTTTTCTCTAATGGAAGTTTAGCAGTGTATATAACCTTTGTTTCAATTGTATTATTAGCGTTATGTATTCAGTTAATATATCACTATAAAATGTGGAAGAAAGAAGAAGGAAGAGAGTGGTAATTCATTAACGGGGGCGTTAGTTCAATAGTTATTGTATTTTGCATGGGATAATCTAGCTACTGAACATCATCCATATATTGCGACAAGGTAAAGGCTGCTTGAGGCCGCAGCGTCCTGCTGCTCTTGTTTTGTGGGGCAGAGTCCACCGCCTAACAAGGCACTCGCACAAGGGGCAGAGCATGAAGTAAGCCCTGAAGTAGCGCTGCACGATGTCATCCCGCCCACATCCGCCAGCCTAAGATAATAGCTATCTAAGGCTAGCGGACGTCGCGAGTGCCGGACGATAGGCAGGACATTACTCGCTGCGCTCGAAAGTCCTGCCTATCGTGGCGCGGGCTTTGCACCCGCTGATAGGCTGCTCGCGCAAGACGCTCGCAACGACCCTATCAACGGCCTTTGCGGACATTCCTTCGTTGTGCACGCACAACTTCGGTCACGTCGCAAATCCCGCGCCAAGTTATGTGTAATAGCAATTTCGGAGAATTATATGGAGGGATAAGGAATGTGTGAATTCATGGCTACGGTAAGTTCTACAGCTGTATTTTCAAGTGAAGAAAGAGTTCACCGATATTTATTGACAAGAAAATGGCAAGAAGAAGCATCAAAAGCCACGGTTATTATGCTAAATCCCAGTTATGCTGATGAAATAAAAGGTGATTTGTCAGTAATGAAAGTTATGAATTACCTTGTAGATGAAGGATTTGGGTGTATAAATGTTGTTAATCTTTTTGCATATGTATCTCCTACTCCTGAAAGTTTAGCAAATAATAAAGATGCTGTGGGAAATAAGAATGATGATTTTATTAAAAAAGCCATCGAAGATTCAGATATGATAATCATTGCCTGGGGATCAGACAAAAAGAAATACATTCGGCGCAAAAGAGCTGTAATGAGTTTGCTTAAGGGGCATGAAGCAAAAATAAAGTGTTTTAAAGATAAAGACGGGAAAATGGGTAGGCATCCAAGCCGTTTGGGTTTCGACTTAGAACTGATTGATTTCACTAGTAATGATTAATAATCATAAGAGTCATACTCAAGGTGAATTTATAGTTTTGCTTTGGAGATTTGCCACTACACATAACAATGTGTTGCCCGCAAGGGGCGGAATAGCCAGAACTCTAGGGATTGCCGCCCACACTCCCTGAGCCTAAGCGAGGCGACAGCCGCATTAGGCCACCCAGAGGGTCCCGGCCATGAGCGGCTACCTGTAAGGCTCAGGGCGTCGGGAACACGAAACGTTAGTGCGCCAAGCAAAGCTTGGCATCTACTTACAGGGTGGAAGTCCCTGTTGGACAAGGTCTAACCAACCACCCATACCGAGTGTTGCGCCGAAGCTGGTAACAGTTAGGTGAAGCGTACACAGGGAACTATATAGACCACAGGGGAGACCGTAATCCTTGAAGCATATTCAGCCCCGTAAATCGTGTGCCTAGAAATAGGTTAGTTGCAGATGGCGACATGTTTAACGTCATGGAAGCCAATACAGAGAAGTCGTAAAAGGTGAGACTTTCGAGGGTCTGTCGGGGTCAGAGAACGTGGTATGTATAGAGAGAGATGTCAGGAACTTGGGAGTATCCTGTGGCTCCTGCTATATCAGGTAGGTCTATCCAATCGAAAAAGAGGACGGCCAATGCACGCAGGAATTCGGATTAACCCATAGTACTCCGAGATTGGGAGAGCCAATCACATGGGAAAGGGGTTAACAGATATATGCAGCTCGCAAAGGAAACATAATCCGTATAAATGCTAGGCTAATAATGTACAAAATTGATTGAATAAGAATGTACAATTTTCAACCCTACATGCATACTGGTTATGGGGTGAAATGTATGCATGTAAAACTAGACATAACAACAGAAATTGAAATTACTAGACTCTCAGATTTACCAAAACTGAAACTTCTCATGGAGAATCTCAATATGAAAATAAACAAAAGTGAATTAGCAAGGAAGTTCCAGGTAGACAGAAGAACTGTAGATAAATACC